>CAZJNP010000282.1:0-4483 GCA_964547355.1 uncultured Calditrichaceae bacterium | reverse complement strand
ATGTAGATGGTACCGCGGTATGGCGAATCCGTGGTATCGCACAGAGTTTGGGGCAATCCGTTGGCGCGCCATAATCCCGGGATGGTAATATCCCATCCTCCGGGCTGATCTGTGACAAATACATCTTTGCAAAAAGTGACTCCGCCGTCATAGGACTTATCGAACATGATCCGATTATTGCCTCCCCAGCTCACATAAACCGTACCGTCTGGCCCCACCGCCGGCACCGCTCCCTCTACCGTACCGTCTTTATCCGTGCAGTCCCCGCCCTGATCACTGACCCGTACCGACTCAGACCAGCTTTGTCCCAGATCATCGGAATAAGAAAATAAAATACGGGAACTGTCGTCAGGATTGTTGCTCATATAAACGTCAAATTCCGTCCAGGCCACGTACAGACGGTCCTTAAACGGCGAATCGGTCATATCCACCGTCAGCCATTCCTTATCCGGTTTTTTGGTATGCGTCAAACCGGCATAGGTACCCACGTTCCAGGTTTGCCCACCGTTTTTGGATTTGTGAATTACAATGCGATCATTCATCGGAACCAGATGAGCGAAATAGGCGTCACCAAACCGATCGAAAACCACACACGGATCACCGGCGCTTCCGTACTGGCTGGGCACCATTTTTTGCTCCCAGCTCAGACCACCATCAAAAGTGTAATAGCAAAAAATGGGAATGCTGGTCACAATGATATTGTCCGGATTTCGGGGATTGATCGCCATGGCCACTTCATTCTTGGAATAGGAGGCGTATCGGTCGCTGCTGATGCGGATATTCGGAAAAGAAGCCCGGACAAACGCGATCGGTAAAATCAGCAATAATATGATCGGTCGAGACATATTCCGCTCCCTGGCGCTGCCGGTTTATAATTAAATTTTACGGGAAAAGAATTTAAAGTCGGACTAAAGCTGCCCGTTCATACGAAAACGCTAAGATTAAAAATAAAATATCACTTAATTAACTAAGATTCAACTATTCCGCAGATCATTGCTGCCTGAAAAAATCTAATTCGTTTACTTCATTTTCAGTGAAATAAACAGCTGTGAGCAATTGGGAGTCCAATCCTGGAGAAAAATTTTTATCCGGGTATCCCCCAAAACCACAACATGAAGAACCTGTTGGCCCTTGATTCTAAAGAGCAAAATAGATGTTAGCAGGCTGAAAATAAAAAAGATTACGGTTAAGACTAACATACCCCAGGTAATGACTAACGCCGCCATTCATGGCGGTGCCCCAAGCCACCTCCCGGTTCTTAAAGGGCTTCAGCCCAACCCTTTCGGGCTAAAGCCCTTAGTCTGTGCGCGTGTGGTGCCGCTTCACGACCCTAAAAGGCCGTGTTATTCAGAGGCTGCCATAGGGTTGGCAGGCCAAATTTAATCCGGTAAATCGAAAACCCAATTCGTTATCATGGCTACCTCTTTATTCTTCTGGAAACAGTCCACTGACCCCCGGAAATCAGAAAATTAAAAAAAAGAAAAATTCAATATGAATGATTTAGGAATTACCTGATTGTGGAATAAGGTAAATTTGGGGGGGTATTCAGAGAAAAATTTTTATTCCTTGACATTAAAAAAAGTGCATCCTATCTTTTTAATATGAAAACCTTACAGCAGGCAACAGGTTGACAAAACCGATTAATACCAGCGACCGGTTATTAATCTTGAGCTAAATAGTATCAAATATAAACCTTTTAATCTTTCGGAACGCTTAACCGTAATGCAAAAGTTTCTTTTTCTTATTGCTGATTTATGCCCCGGTAAGTTTTACCGTCGTCCACTATTTTCAACAGCCTGCTTTAGCCTGTCAAAAAAGAACCCTAATAAACCGCAACACAACCAACACAAAGGAGTTATTATGAAAAAGTCATTCTTTCACATCCTGATTCTCGTATTGTTATTCTCGTTCGGTTCCAATATCTACGCAAACGGCCTGAGCTTGAACAGCATCGGTAGCCGGGCATTAGGAATGGGCGGAGCGTTTGTCGGTTTGGCCGACGACCATACCGCCATTTACTGGAACCCGGCCGGTTTGTACCAGCAAAAAGGGGCGTACGTGGGCGTCTTTGTTACCGATATTATTCCTACTGGAACGTACACATACGATGCGGCTCAAATCGATACCAAAACCCTGACCAACCACTACATTTCGCCAAATGTAATGGGCTATTGGCAATGCCTTTTAACCGATAAATTAAAAATGGGACTGGGCATATATGTACCCGCAGGTTTGGGGGCCGAGTGGGACGGCAACGATTTAAAAGCGTTTTCCAACGGAAGCGCCTACAACTGGATGTCTAAAATCGGCGTGGTAAACATCTCTCCCGCGGTCTCTTTTGCCCTGAGTGACCAGCTTTCATTAGGCGCGGCTGTTAATGTTTATTACGCAATGTTCGATATGGAGCGTCCGGCCACATTACGCGACCAGACCGGACAGGTTGTTGGTTTTGCACAATATTCCGAAAGTTCCACAGGTCTTGGCTACGGTATTACCTTTGGTGCGTTGTTTCAGGTTAACAAGATGATCAGCGTAGGCGCTTCGTTCCGTACCAAAACTAATGTTACCATGAGCGGCGAAGCAGAAAACCCGGGCATGGCAGCAGCCGGCGTGGAGACTAAAAGCGACTTTGATCGCGATGTGGCCTGGCCCATGTGGATTGCCGGCGGTGTGGCCGTCCGTCCGACAGACAACCTGACGTTTACCTTTGATTTGCAGTGGAGCCAGTGGTCGGCCAGCGAAGAAACCTTTAAGACCGAATTTAAAAACGCTACCTGGGCAGCCGGGGCGCAGGCCACCGGCGACGATACCTTTAAGCTGTTCTGGGAAGATGCATTGCAAATCCGCTTAGGAGCGGAATACAAACTTAACGATGCGTTTACCTTACGCGGCGGGTATTACAACGACCCGGCACCGGCTCCCGATAAAACCTATAACATATTATTTCCCAGCATTTCCTACAACGCATTTACTGCCGGTGGAACCATGACCTTCGGCAACGTGAACATCGACGCAGGGTTCGAATATCTGCTGGGCAGCGAACGTGAAATCCCTACCGGCAAATATGAAGACGCCGTACCGGGTACCCACAATATGAATATTTTCGCTTTTAGTATCGGCGCCGGTTTTTCTTTTTAATTCAGTCATAGTCCAGGGGCATCTCAAAAGAAAAATAGGTTCATACGTAATGCATAATACCCTATAATTTGCGCTTAATAAACAGCCACGCGAACGCTTCGTTTACGTGGTTATCTCTCCCTGATTTTTAAAGGGAAAGTGAGCGTAAAACAAAGAAACCATCTGCCTTTTGGGACGCCCTCTATTTTCATTTAAAACGAGGAATAGTATGAAACGCTCAGGTATTTTTTTGCTTTTTTTTCTGTTATTTTCCCTGACCTTCGCATCATCTACATTGGATGAGGAACAGGGGGTTTACGAATATGTTTTGATGAAAATTGGAGACCCACCCAATACTTGCGTTGATCAACTGACCAAAGCATTTGACGCAGAAAACTGGCGCGTACTGACAATAACCGAAACCGCCTCACCTCAAGGATGCCAGTTTCGAACCTGGGTATTGGCGGTGTACGATTCTTCTTACGGTCAGCGCCTGCTGGGAATCAACAAAAAAACGGCTCCGTTTGCTTTAGTAGACCGCATCAATCTTTTTCAGGATGAAAACGGTCTGCATGTGAGCATCGTGAATCCGGTAAACATTCTACGCACCGTGCTGATGGAAGATAAAAAGTATCTTGACTTCGCCGATCAACACCGGCAGACATTGCGCCGCATCATTAAAAGCGCCTTAAAGGGAACGGAAAGCCGCAAGCAATACGGGCAGATCCGGGATGAAGGTTATATCGGACGCACCATGGGCGTGATGGCCGGCGGCGATTTTATCGACAAAATCGAAACGGTCGCCTCGCTACATCAGTCGGATTTAGAAAAAGTCCTGGAGAATTTCAAAACGGCTGTAAAGAACCACAAAGGGAAATGGGGCATTACGGACTATTATACTCTGAGGATTCCTGAACAAGGGTTAATCGTTGTGGGATTAAGCAGCCCCAAAATTGAAGCGCGATCTTTTGATATTGTAAAAGAAGGTGCCGACGATGAACGGGAGGATTTCCGGTGCCCCGGTATCGCCCATGCCGCCGCCTACCCCTTTGAAGCGGTCATCGTTAAAAACGGTTCCGGGATTAACATACAGATTGTGGAAGCCATGTACCGGATGAAAATGTATTTCGAGGACGCCGGAATGATGGCCTTTGCAGCCAATATGACCATGCCCGGCTCGATTCAGGACGAAGTTACCGCTCTCTTTCAACAGATTGCCAAATAATTCACTATTTAATTTTTAAACCTGTCCGTCTTCTCTTCGCGGGAAGGCGGATTTTTTTTAGTTTGCCGGGCCTCTATACAAACGGACGAAATAAAAAAAACATTGTGCCGGAATGTTTGGGATTGTAATTTTGTTCTATAC
>CAZJNP010000281.1:0-4517 GCA_964547355.1 uncultured Calditrichaceae bacterium | reverse complement strand
CATTTAAATAGTACCAGTGGGGGTATTTCTTTCTAATCATCTTCATGACCGGCGGAATGATTATTAACTGGAGCCCAATTCCAGGAAGCCCGCTGATCACAATTGATGCCGAAAACAATGGATGGTTCCAACCGAACAGGGGCGCAAATACGGAGGCGATCAGAAACAGGACCAGGCGATCCGCAAGAATAGCGGTCAGCAGCGCCAGCCAGACCGACTTACGCAGGTGCACCCGGATGGCGGAACATAGAACAGCGGCCAGCGGTAATTCGACTAACATCACCGGTAGCACAGGCGGTACGATAGGTGGCATGCCGGTAAGCGGCCACGAGGCCAGAGGCGTGATGATCGCCGTCAGCAAAGCGAACCGCCAGGTTAACAGCATGCCGCCCAGAAGTACCGGCAAAAACATGGGTAAAAAGGTGGCCCCCAATCCCGCCAGATGAAAGACCGGGGGCAAAACAATGCCACTGGCAATAAACAAGGCACTAAGCGGTATCTGTCTTAATTCGGATTCCTGCATTTTTTTCCCTACAAGCTATACGAGATACCCGCCATCAGATGAAAACGCGGCGCTTCGTACCCGGGTAAATATTCGTATTTTCGGTTTAAGAGATTGAGTAGCTTCAGACGTAGCGTAAAATTCTTAAAGGAATAGGAGCCGGCCAGATTGGTTACCAGATAATCCTGCAACGGCAACGTTTGATTATTCCCGGCGTAAAGCTCGTTGATGTATTTGCCGTAAAACGTCCATCCAAATCTGCCGTACATACCCGACACCAAAAATTTGACCTGATTTTTAGGATTGAAAGCCGTCAGTTCAGCGGGATTTAAATAGGCGTAAGAAAACTGTAGATTGATGGTTCGGACAGGATAAAAATTTAAACGCGCTTCCACTCCGCTCAACTCTGTTTTATCCTCGCTGTTTACGAATACTTCCAACGGCGGCGGCGTAGGATTGGGCAAAAGCTGAATCATATTTTTAACATCGTTCCGATACCAGGAAATTTGTACGGAGTTTTTACGATTCCAGTAATAGGTTACACCGGCGTCAACACCCTGCACTTCTTCCTGCTGCAACTGCGCATTGGCTGAGGGGAACAAATACGCTTCGCGCATGGTGGGAAAGCGGAAACCGCTTTTATACCCGGCAAAAATTTGTAAATTCCGCGTCGGTTTTAAGGTAACACTGGCCATAGGGGCATAAGAACTGATATCCAATGAATGATACTGATAACGCAAACCGGCCTTTAAATTCAGATAGTCCGTTACGTCATAAAAACCGATCAGGTAAAGACCAAAACTCTTGTAGTCTTGTTGATCCTCTTTAACAATGGGCATGCCGTTGGGCAGTTTTGCGAACGGATTTTCGGCCTGCCCTCCGTAATACAGCAAATCCGTTCCGGCAGCTAACTTCAGCTTGTTCCATCCTTCCCAGAACTGATAAACGGAAACTCCATAAGCAAAGTCATGCGATTCGAATCCATCATAGAAGCGGTGATGACCAAGATTCGTGTAAAGCTGCACCGAGCCTTTGAGCGAAGAAAATTTATTCTGCAAAACGATTTCCCCTGTGCCGCGTTTAATCTGGGCGTAAACGCCCAGGTTCGCCACGTCCATCGAATCGATTCGAGCGGGATCGTCAAAAGAATACGGCACATAACGGCCGGTTACGGTTAAGCTCCAATTGGGGCTTATCTGGTAATTCCAGCCGCCGTTTACAGAAAAGGACTCAAAGCCGGTTTGCGCCAAGTGGCCGTCAGTGCGTTTGTAGCGCGTGGAAAAATACAACCCATTCCGGCCGATTTTTTTGGAGATATTCAGCGCGCCATTGTAGGTATTAAACGTGCCGCCGTCGAACGAAGCGGTGATAAAGGATTTGTAATCGGATTCGGTAATCAAATTTACGACTCCCCCCATGGCGTGGCTGCCAAATACAGTGGAAGCTGGTCCGCTAAGAATTTCCACCTGCTGAATATCATCGGTTCCATAGACATCCGGCAGAGGATGGCCAAAAATGCCCATAAAGTCCGGATGACCGTTTAACAGCACCAGTACGCCTGTATTGGGCTGTCCGCCCAGTCCCCGTAAATAAAGCTGCCCGGCTCCCTCCGGACCCACGCCGTATCCCAGCACCTTTTTTTCCATCACATAAGCCGACGGGAATTCAATATCGATTAATTCCAGCGCGGAATGCGTGGCCAGTCGCTTTACTTGTTCGGCCGGAATGATTTGATAATTGTAGGCCAGATTCTTTAACGAAGTTTCATAATGATTGGCAACCACAACGATGGAATCGCCCAGATTGTATATTTTCAGGGAATCGCTTTTGGCATCCGCAATTAAGTCAGAAAACAGCAATCCCAGGGTAAATAAGATGATTAAAAAGACTCGGTGCAACATGTTAAATACCTCCTAATTTTGAAATTTCAGTGGCAGTTCCAATTGGTTGTCTGTCAATAGTTTTTCATCGGTTAGTATTCTCTGCCTGGACCCGTCTGCCGTTACCTTTCCTTTATTCAAAATGATTACGCGGTCACAGGTATCCCAGATCATATCAAGGTCGTGCGAAGTAATCACAAAGGTCCCGGTCCAGGAGTTAATCCATCGAATGATTTTCCGGCGATGGAAAGGATCCAGATTGCTGGTGGGCTCGTCAAAAGCCAGAATTTTCGGCTGCATGGAAATGACAGTGGCCAGGCTGAGCAGTTTACGTTCACCGTAACTCATGTTCAGAGCGGCGCGCTGTTCATAACCGGAAAGTCCCACCCGTTTCAAGGCGGCGGCGACGCGCCGTTCAATTTCCTCCCCGGACAAACCAAGATTCATGGGTCCGAAGGCCACATCTTCAAAAACGGTCGGACAAAACAGCTGATCGTCAGGATTCTGAAACACCAGCCCCACCAGGCGCTTTATTCTGGCGCTGTTTTGGCCATTCACCGGATAATTAAAAATTTCCACCAGCCCCCGGCCGCGGCGCACGCCGTTCAACAGAGTAAGCAAGGTCGATTTCCCCGCGCCGTTTGGTCCTATAATGCCTACGCGTTCGTTTTCTTTGATTGATAAATTCACACCCCGCAAAGCCTGAACTTGATCGGGATAGGTGTAATGCAGATCAGTGCATTTGATGGCGTATCGCCCGCTCAGCTTCTGATGATCGTTTTTCATTACACATTCCAGGCAATGACCATTACCAAACCAACGCTAAACATCAACGCCAGATTATCCCACCGACCCCAGGCCTGTGATCCGGTGATGCAAATCCGGCCGTTAAATCCTCTGGCTGCCAGCGATAAATAATTACGTTCGCTGCGCTCCAGCAGACGCACAAAAAAGACGCTCATCAAGCCGGCAAAACTCTTGATGGTTTGCCAGCGTTTCATTTTAATTTTTCTCGACCTGAAGGCAATCAACGAACGGCGCAGCTCTGCTTTAAGCAAATCTATAAAGCGAATTAAAAAAAGCAGGATGACCGCCGTGCGCCTAGCGCCCATTTTATGGAACATCTGGGACAAAGATTTTAAACCGGTTGACTTAACAACGGCAAAGAATGAAATCAGTATAAAAATTGATTTAATATTTACGTTGAAAAAATTGCACAATCCCAGGCGGTACACATTATGCCCGGCGATGGTATAAACCACCGAGTCGTTGTAACCAGCGCTGGTAAAAGGCAATAAAATGGTCATGATAAAAATCATGGGATAAAATCGCTTCAGATGTTCAAAGCACAGTCTTACAGGCACACGGCTGAACCGCGTCAGTAAAACCGTGGTCATCCCGATCGCAATCCACGCGAATACTTCGGTGAAATCCGCTAGCAGAATGCTGACCAGCAAAGATAATAACAGCGCCCATTGGCTGGCCGGATTCAAAGCGCCCAAATGCGCAGTATTTTCAGATTTTGACTCGTTCATAGAGATGAGTGCACCTTTTTATACAATCATCTTCCGTTAAGAACTTAGTTCAGTCCTTTTCCTTGCGAAGTTAAATACAGCTTTCCGCTCTTCACGCCGGCACAGGCAATCATTTTGTCGGAAAGTTCCCGGATGAGGCTGGCCTGCCCCTTCAACAAAATGACTTCCAGGCAATTATCATGATCCACATGCACATGCGTGGTGGAAATGATCATTTCGTAAGCGTGGTGTTGGATATCGGCCAGCTTATCGCTCAGCTCGTGCTTATGATGATCATACAGCAGATGCAGCACTCCCAGGACGGATTGATCTTTTTCGATCTCCTCAGTAATCAGTTCTCTGCGAATCAAATCCCGAATAGCTTCCGAGCGGTTCGAATATTGCTTACGGCGAATTAAACCGTCGAATTTGTGTATTAAATCTGCAGGTAGAGAAATACTAAAACGCACTAATTTATTATGAACCATCTCTTTTTTCTCCTGCTTATAAAGTACCTTGACAACGGTGTTACTTTTTTCTGAAAAATAACACTCTCTTCATTTCAAAAAAAGAGAAAAAAAATTTTCTTTGTACAAATGTTTCATGTACAATATTCTTTAT
>CAZJNP010000280.1:0-4526 GCA_964547355.1 uncultured Calditrichaceae bacterium | reverse complement strand
AAAATTATGAGCGAAGGACGAGTCTATAATTTTAACCCGGGACCGGCTGCCTTGCCCCTGGAAGTGCTGAAAGAAATCCAAAAAGATTTGCTTAACTACAAGGGCGAAGGCATTTCGATCCTGGAAATGAGCCATCGTTCCAAAACGTTTGACGGGATTATCAAAGATGCGGAACGGCTCATGAAAGAGGTCATGGGCATCCCCGACGGGTACAAGGTGCTCTTTTTTCAGGGCGGCGCCACCCTGCAATTTGCCGCTGTTCCTCTCAATTTAATCGCGGAAGGTGGATTTGCCGACTACGTGAATACTGGCTCCTGGTCTAAAAAAGCGATCGCCGAAGCCAAAAAACTGGGCAAACAGGTCAACGTCATCGCCAGCTCCGAAGATGAAAACTTCTCCTACATTCCGCAAAACTTTAAGGTAACACCCGGCGCGGCTTATCTGCATATTACTTCGAACAACACCATTGCAGGCACCCAGTTTCAGGAGTTCCCGGACACCGGCGATGTGCCGCTGGTTTGCGATATGTCTTCGGATATCAACTGCCGCAAACTGGATGTAAGCAAATTCGCCCTCATTTACGCCGGCGCACAAAAAAATATGGGACCTTCCGGCGTAACGATTGTCATTATCAGGGAAGACCTGCTGGAAAAAAGTCCGGACAACATCCCGACCATGACCAGCTATAAAATCATCGGCGGCAAGGATTCCCTGTACAACACGCCGCCCACCTTTGGCATTTATGTTGTTAAACTGGTGCTGGAATGGATGATCCGTCAGGGAGGATTGGAAGGCCTCGAAAAGGTTAACCGCCAAAAAGCCAAAATTCTGTACGACGCTATTGACCGCACTGAGTTTTACCGCGGTACGGTGCGTCCCGACAGCCGCTCCATGATGAACGTTACCTTCCGGTTGCCAAGCGAAGAGCTGGAAGCGAAGTTCGTCGCAGAAGCGTTACAGGCCGGCATGCTGGGCTTAAAGGGACATCGCTCCGTGGGCGGAATTCGGGCATCCATTTACAACGCCGTTCCTCTGGAAGCCGTAGAAAAACTGGTGGCATTTATGGAAGAATTCGAAAAGAAAAATTCCTAAAAAACAATTAAAGCGGCAGCCGGTGAGACTGCCGCTTTTTTTATTCATTCTGTTTGATTTGCTTAGACGTATTTCCAAGGCTAAGTAAACATTTATTCTTCAAATAACACTTCTGCGGTCATATCTTTTGGAATTTCCAGCCCCAACAAATAAAGTACGGTAGGCGCAATATCGGCCAATTTACCGTCCTTTTTCAGTTTATGTTTATTGGCGTCATTGGCCACGTAAATCAATTCCACCGGGAAGGTGGTATGACTGGTTTTAACCATCCCGGTTTCGTAGTCGATCATCTGTTCCGAGTTGCCATGATCGGCGGTGATCAGAATATGGGCGTCCAGCTCCAGCAGACGGGGCACCAGCTTGCCGAGGCACTCATCCACCACTTCCACAGCCCGTTTGGCGGCGTTAAAGTCGCCAGTGTGTCCCACCATATCTCCATTGGGATAATTCACCAGAATAAAAGCGTAAGGATTGTTTTCCAGCCTTTGGATCAACTCGTCTGTAATGGTGTACGCTTCCATTTCCGGATGACTGGCATACGCCGCCGGATCGATTTTACTCTTAATTTCAACCTGGTCTTCCAGGGGATAGGGCGTGGTGGCTTTGCCGTTGAAAAAGCTGGTTACATGCCGGAATTTCTGCGTTTCCGAAATACGCAGCTGACGTAAGCCGGCTCTGGAAATGACTTCTCCCAACAGGTTGTTCATGCTGCCGCCAGAATCCATAGCGCCCATTAAATATTCGGTAAATTCGTCGTAATATCTGGTAAATCCTAAATATTTCACTTTTAGGCGCCGTTTCCGGTCGCCCGGATAATTGTCATCCACAAATGCCATGGTTAATTGAATGGCCCGATCCTGTCGGTAATTAAAATGGAATACACAGTCGCCGTCATGAACGCCGTCGTAGTCACCGATGACATAAGGGGGAATATATTCATCAAACATATCCACGCCGTCCGGGGTTTTGTCTTTCCGGTAGGATTCATTAACCGCTTCTTCGGCGGAAGGCGCGCGCCGGCCCTGAGCATCGACGATGCAATGATAGGCAATGTCGGTCAATTTCCAATCCCGGGAGCGATCCATGGCATAGTAACGTCCCATGACCGTACCGATACGGCAATGACCCACCTCCTGCATCACCTTATTCAATTTGGCGATGTATTCCAGCGTGCTGCGCGGAGGCGTATCCCTGCCGTCCAGAAAGGGATGGATCACGATGGCACCGTCCGGATTTTCCTTACGCGCCTGCTTCATGATCTTGAACAGATGGTCCTGATGGGCGTGCACCCCTTCGTCCTGCAGCAACCCCATCAGGTGGAGCTGGGATCGCTCTCTTTTCCACTGGTCGATCAATGCGATCCACTTTTCATTCCTGAAAATCGAACCGTCTTTAAATCCTTCGTCAATGCGTTTGAGCTCCTGCACCACCACCCGTCCGGCACCCATATTCAGGTGACCGACCTCGCTGGAACCCTGAAACCCTTCCGGCAATCCTACTGCTTCGCCGGATGTTTTGATCAGCATCCAGGGATATTTCTCTTTGAACGCGTCCACATTGGGCGTTTTTGCCGCCATTACCGCGTTTCCTTTCGGGTTCTCGTTGTACCCCCAGCCGTCACGTACGATTAAGCATACTGGTCGCATAATTTTTCCTTTATTCTTATATTCTTAATTGTTTCTGATTTAATGGCGTCAACGGTAAAAAGTTTCGCTCTTACCTTAAAATTTCAATCCACCCAAATGTAAAAAGGAAACTATTCAAGCATTTTTTACCGGATCGACAGAATTAATTAGATCTTTATTGTTTTCATTAACTAGATAAAAATAATAGTAAATCCTGTCTAAAAGACCAGAACAGGGACTAAAAAAGAGGGTGCGTTCCCTTACTTTGCCGCTCTTTAGGGTATGAATGTTCGGAGCGTTCGGATAATGGTCTCATCTTCGGCCAGGGCGCCTATGCCTTCGTCGCCGTCTGCCAGCCGTTTTTCGATAGGATCGATCACAGTTACATTATAAATCTCTTTAACGACCTGAAGATGTTTTGCCGTGAGCGGATTTTCCCACATCCGGGTATTCATGGCCGGCGCTAAAATCAGGGGTTTGTTGCCCAGCGCGCGCACCGTGGAAGTGAGCAGATTGTCGCAGAGGCCGTTCGCAATTTTAGCCAGGGTGTTTGCGGTCAGTGGAGCAATTAAAAATGCGTCGCACCAGCGCGCTAATTCGATATGCAGCACATTTTCCAGATTGCCCCATTCGTCACCATCGGTGTGACAGGGTGAACCACTCATAACGGCTATGGCCTGCGGCGCCACAAAAGCTTTGGCATGCTCCGTAACGATCGTTTTTATCTGGAATTCCTGCTTTCGAAGGGCAGAGACCAGATTAGGGATGCGATATGCTGCAATGGATGATGTAATTCCGATTAAAAGTTTCATCGGTTTTTCCTGTTTAAATACGTTGAGTTGTTCGATTCGTCGTTATTCAATCCGCGCGTTTATTTCCCGCTTCTGCTAAAAGTAACCCAACCGCCTGCCCCCTCCCATCCGTATTGCAGAGAGGAGACTGAGTAAACTTCAACTACCACCTATTGTTAACGGTTGCTTAAACCCGTTACCGGTCGTAATCGACGTCTGCCCGGAACGTGGCAAAAACCGGGCAATGGTCCGAGATACGTTCGTAATAATCCGGAATTTCAGACGGGCGGAACATCTCTTTGCCCTGTGCGCACATGCCGGCCACATTAACCGATCGGGCAATGTATTCTTCGCTCATGCCTTTTGAGATAAATATCTGATCTATAACGGAACCGGTAATGGCACCGCCCAGATCCGGGGGACTCCAGTAATCGGTATAAAGTCCGCGGTCAACCAGCTCCCCGGTCAACCATTTGAACTTTAGCTTTCTAATTACCGGTAAAAATTCTTCATACCCTAATTTAGACACATTGTTGAAGTCACCCATTAAAATAATATCTTTATCCGGGCTGTTTGTTTGCAGGGCGGTGAGAATATTCTTCAAAGCAATCTGCCACTGCTTTTTGCGGACTTTCCAGCCCGCCGGTGCGGCTTTGAGATGGGTGATGATGGCGTGAAAATCAAACCCGTTCGGCTTAACTTTAAAGTAAGCCCGAAAGGCCGGCCGCAGCCAAGAATCGGGATTCAGAGCCACGCTGCTGTACACTTCCGGCTGTCCGATCACTTCCAGCACGGAGGAGTCGTACAAAAAGCCGACTTTCTGGGAACTGGGCGAAGGCGCGTATATCACTTTGAATTGCGGCCCCAAATAAACTTTGGCCAGGGAATCCAGCAGAGCCGGATCCACAATTTCCACCACACCGAGCAATTCGATGTCCTGTTTCTTCAGAAAATCAAATAAAGCCTTGGTGTCCGTCGGTTGTCCATGTGGCGGGCGGCGCAGGTTAATGTTATACTT
>CAZJNP010000279.1:0-4529 GCA_964547355.1 uncultured Calditrichaceae bacterium | reverse complement strand
CTTCGCTAAACACAGATATTTTGCCGCCGTGCTCCTGAATAATTTCTTTTACCCAGTAAAGTCCAAGGCCGGTTCCTTTAACATTGGGATTGTCTTTGTTTTCCAGCCGCTGGAATTTATGAAAGATTTTTTTCTGGTCTTTCGGTCGAATGCCAATACCCTGATCGGAAATTTCCAGAAAAATGTATTTCTTATGGCATATGATGCGGACGTGGATACGTACCGGTTGAGCCGAATATTTTACGGCATTGTCAAACAAATTATTAAACACGATCCGCAGCCAGTTGGGGTCTACAACACACTGGCAGGATGCATCACCTTCAAGGGTTACGGCCTCTTCAGGCAATTGCAATTGCTCCGCCGCTTCTTTAACAATGGAGTGAATAATATTTTGAACGTCGTAAAGGCCAAAGTTGTCAAGGTACTTCTGGGTTGTTTTTTTTCGTTCCAGACCCGACATGTACAAAATAGAATTTATCAGGTTGTTTAACCGCTCCACATCCTTTAACATCTGGTTAATGAACTCGTCTCTTTTTTTAGCCGGTATTTCTCTGGCTTTCATTGTTTCCAGATAGAGTTGAATGGCAGACAGGGGCGATTTTAATTCGTGCGTAATATTGGAGATAAAATTGTCATACATCCGGGTCAGGCTCATCTGTTGATTCAGGTATATGAAAATAAGCGACATTCCCACGGACACCATGACCAATAAGATCAAACCACTTACCAGGGCGATCACATTTGTAGTTTCGGGGATCATTTGCGGGGAAAGTTTATCCCCCACCTGATTAAAAATGATGTAGTTGGATACATACCAGTAAATCCACAAACCCAGCAGTGAAAACCAGGCCAGCTGAGCCAAGATAAAGATCATGATATGATAAAACAATGAATGTGCTTTTTTCATGAAAGCCCCGGGAACTTCGACTTTATTTCACCCTAAAATGGTGCGGTTGTCTGCAATTTATATCTTTTACAATTCTTTTACAATTTATCGTGGCAGAAACCTTATTTTATGACTGTCGCTTGGTAACAAAGGGAGGACAGAAGATGAATATTCTGCTTGTATATCCCGAAACACCAGTCACCTTCTGGAGCTTTAAAACCGCATTAAAATTTGTAGGGAAAAAATCCTCGGAACCGCCATTAGGATTACTCACCATTGCAGCCATGCTGCCCGCTGACTGGAATAAAAAACTGGTGGACATGAATGTTTCACCTTTAAAAGACCGTCATATTCGTTGGGCGGATTATGTTTTTCTCACCGGGATGGACGTGCACCGCTCCTCCTTTGAGCAGGTTGTACGGCGCTGTAATAGTCTGAACACGAAAGTCGTCGCCGGCGGCCCCATGGTGACGGCCGAATATCAACAATTCAGCGGTGTGGATCATTTTATTTTGAACGAAGCGGAAATCACGCTGCCCCTGTTCCTGAAAGATTTACAGAAGGGCCGCACCAGGCCGATTTATAATTCCACTGAATTTCCAGATTTATCTCTGACACCACTTCCGCAATGGGATTTGCTGGACCGGAAAAAATATATGACCATGAGTGTGCAGTATTCCCGGGGGTGTCCTTTTGATTGTGAATTTTGCGCCATTACCATGCTAAACGGCCATATGCCACGCACCAAAAGCGCCGATCAGTTTTTGGCGGAGTTGGATTCGCTGCATCGCTTTGGCTGGCGCGGAAATGTTTTTATCGTAGATGACAACTTCATCGGCAATAAGAAACGCCTGAAAAACGAGCTACTGCCGGCGCTAATTGAATGGTCCCGAAAAAAAGATTATCCTTTCGCTTTTTTAACCGAGGCTTCGATTAATCTTGCCGACGATCAGAAGCTTTTACAATTAATGGTAGAAGCTGGTTTTGATCATGCTTTCATCGGTATCGAAACGCCTAATGAATCCAGCCTGCAGGAGTGCGGAAAAAAACAGAACCGCAATCGAGACATGCTTGCTTCCATCCATAAAATACACCAGAATGGATTGCGCGTATCGGGCGGGTTTATCGTGGGATTTGACAGCGATCCGGAAAATATCTTCCAGCAGCAGATCAATTTCATCCAGAAGAGCGGAATTGTAACCGCCATGGTGGGTTTATTGAATGCCGCCCCGGGTACGCGGCTGTTCCGCCGATTAAAACGCGAAGGCCGGCTGCTGAAAAACTGGAGCGGGAACAACATGGACGGGGCGTTGAATTTTATACCCAGAATGGAGCACCGCCAGCTTCTGGAAGGATACCGTTCTATTTTACGAACCATTTATGATCCGGCGGAGTATTACCAACGCGTGATTACTTTTCTGAATGAATTTCGCGTTGGACTGCGTCTTCCCATGCGCATCACGTTGACGGACCTGCGTGCTTTTTTTAAATCCATCCTGGTGCTGGGCATTTTCGATAAAAACAGAAAATATTACTGGAAACTGCTTGCCTACAGTCTGGTTAAATTTCCGGAAAAATTTTCTCTGGCGGTGACCATGGCCATTTACGGGTTGCATTTCAGAAAACTGGTGGAAAAAATTTAGCCCAGATTAATCATTTGACCACGAATTACACGAATTAACACGAATAAAATTCAAGCGGTTTAGATAGATACTGACTCTATGAATGTCCAGTAGAATATTTACTCAAATAATGGGGCTATCACAAATGTGACCCCTTTCGGGGAAGCCCAAACTTTTTTGTTTTTTTCACCAACCATCCTGTTTACTATTTACTTTTTCTTATTCATTCTGTCCTTATACATGATTATTCAATCTTGGGGATCGTTCGGAATCATAATAAAAATTATTTTCCTGCATTAGGAATAATTTGTAAATTCACAATTTGGTTTAAGCTAATTCAATAAGGAAGGATCCATGGAAGAAGTAAAGCAGACTGCCGAAGAGAAAAAAAGTCTCGGTAAAGTAATCTCAGACGCCTTTAAGGAATTAGGCGAAACCTTTGTGGCCTTTGTTAAAGCGCCCAAGGCCCTGTGGGGCATCAACGTGCCTTATATTATCGAGGGACTGGTTTATTTTGGCATACTCACCATCCTGGGCAAATACTGCTCCGAAAACGTCCAGCTCACCGATCCGCAGGCCGGATGGGTGTACAGTTTTGTTACCGGCGGTATCACCTTTGCCATGCTGGTGCTGGGCGGCGTATCGGACAAAATCGGCGTGCGGCGCTCGTTAATTCTTGCTTTTTTTGTCATGTTTTTAGGCCGGGCGTTAGTTGGTTTATCCGGAACGGTTCCGCTTGGCCACGGGATTACTTCTCCCATGTTTTTTGTAATGATTGCCGGGCTTACCTTAATGGTGCTGGGTTACGGTCTTTACCAGCCGGCCAGTTATGCCGGAGTAAAACGATACACCAACCCGCAGACTGCTGCCATGGGGTACGCCGTGATTTACGGTTTGATGAATCTGGGCGCTTTTCTTTCCGGGTTTATCTCTCCGCTCACCCGGCATCGTTTTGAATCGGTATTTCCGCCCAACGGACTTTCTGCGGTATTCTGGGTTTACGCTTTGCTCACACTGCTTTCGTTAGCGATTACGGTTTTTATTCTGACCAAAAAGACCGACCAGGCGGCAGTGGAACAAATTGCCCAGGAAACGGAAGCAATGAACGATTCTAATAGCCAGGAAGAAGAAGAAAAACCAAAGGAAAAAATCAACAATCTGCCTTTGTACGGGTTAACTTTTCTGGTGTTACTTTTTGCCGGATTGGTTCTGGCCATCAAAAGTCACAAGGTTGAATTTAACCTGACCGTGGCGGTGGTTTTGTTGGCGGTCACTTTTGTTGTAGGCGTGTGGGAATTCTTACGCCATCGTCCCGATCATCCTTTCCGGGATGTGCGGTTTGTCTTTTTCATCTTTATTTTAATCCCGGTACAAACGTTGTTTGCCCATAACTGGCTAACGCTGCCCTACTATTTGGACCGCGCTTTCCACGGCTCGGTGGTTAGTCAGTATTTCGAATTGTTTTCCAACATCAATCCCATCCTAATTTTTATACTGGCGCCCATAGTGGCCGGCTTAACCGCAAAAGCCAATATTTACCGTATGATGATTTATGGAACGCTGGTTATGGCTGCGCCGACGTTTCTGTTATCGTTTGGGCCGAGCGTGGTCTTGTTCTTGTCCTATATTTTGATCATGTCCATCGGCGAAGCCATGTGGCAGCCGCGTTTTTTGCAGTGGATCGCAGAAATCGCTCCCAAGGGGAAAACCGGCGCCTATATGGGCATCGGTCAGTTGCCCTGGTTTTTAACCAAAGTGCTCACAGGTCTGTATTCGGGTTATTTTGTGGCTACCTACATCCCCCGGCCGGAAACCGGACAACCGATTCATTCAGGAACGCTCTGGTTCATTTACGGTTTAATCGCCATTACTTCTCCTGTGGCGTTGTGGCTGGCTAAAAACTGGATGCAAAAGGGAATGAGGGAGAAGTCCGCGTAATTCGGTAAGCATTCAATTAAAAATAAACAAAAGAGGCTGTCTCAAAAGTAAAAGAGTCAGCCTTTTTTATTAAGCTATTTGTA
>CAZJNP010000278.1:0-4530 GCA_964547355.1 uncultured Calditrichaceae bacterium | reverse complement strand
TACAAATAGCTTAATAAAAAAGGCTGACTCTTTTACTTTTGAGACAGCCTCTTTTAATTTATAGCGCCGGTAAATTTTCCAGCGTCTCTTTCTCAATGTCCTTAAAATAGCGTACGGTGCCCACCTTTAGCTCCATAGTGGATTCATCGTCGCAAACGATCATACCGTGCTGATGCAACTGCAGCATAGAAACGGTCCACATGTGGTTCACGCCTTCCTCCACCACCTTTTGCAGTGCCCGCGCTTTACTGTAACCGCTTACGATAATCAACAGTTCACGGGCGTCCATTACCGTGCCCACGCCAACCGTAAGCGCCTGTTTTGGTACTTTGTTAATATCGCCGCCAAAAAAGCGAGCGTTGGCTTTCAATGTGTCAAAGGTCAATGTTTTGATGCGTGTCCGGGACGAAAGCGAGGAACCGGGTTCGTTAAATGCAATATGCCCATCCGGACCGATACCTCCCAAAAACAGATCGATTCCGGCAAATTTTTTGATTTTTTCCTCATAAACCCGACACTCTTCTTCCAGATCCGGGGCATTACCATTTAAAATGTTCACATTTTCCTTTTTAATATCCACATGACTAAAAAGATGGTGCCACATAAAATAATGGTAACTTTCAGGGTGGTCTTCCGGAATGCCTACGTATTCATCCATGTTAAAGGTCACTACATTTTTAAAGGAGACTTTTCCCTGTTTGTAAAGATTCACCAATTCCTTGTAAGTACCGATGGGAGAAGAGCCGGTAGGCAGGCCTAACACATATGGTTTTTCGGGCGTTGGTTTGGCTTTATTGATTTTAGCCGCGATGTAATAAGCCACCCATTTGCTGAGACTGTCGTAGTTGTCATGGATCAAGATACGCATAATTTGCCTCCTGTGAAGGTAAACGAATTCAACTAACATTAGTTTGTACACCCTACAAACTAATATAATTAAATCCTAAAGAACAGAAAAGGAAAAAATAAACTTTCTCTTTTACCACCTGACTTCATGAAGACTCACTCTGTTTTCTTTTTGACAGCATTGATTTTTTCTCACTTACTTTCAAGCTAAATATTTTTATTTCCCTCTCGATTCTCCCTTTTTTCATTGACATCTTTTATTATTATTGATAACATGAGTCGTTTTATTTTCTATATGCATTCCATAAACGAGCAACCAAAAAGGAAGAATATTATGAAGCGTTTGCCCCTATTTGTACTGTTTTTCTCATTGGCATCTTTTTTTGCCTGTGATCGCGATTCGGAATCCGTTTACGATTTTACTTATCCCGTAGCACAAGGCTACCAATGGCAATACCAAAGAGAAATTGAACAAATTAACGCGGACAGCGCAGATGCTTCTCCGCAACGCATTCTCATAGATACGGTATTCTCGGCTTTTACGGATCAGGTGGTTTTGCGCGATTCTATGGACGCTTTTTTACTGACCATCCATTCGGCCTCCAATCCGGATGTGATGAGTTACAATTATTACCAGCAAAAATCGGACGGTCTGTTTCTTGTGGCATACCGGGATGCCAATGCTCTTATCGTTCTTCCGAAAACCGCCGGACAGACACATATTTTATTCAAAGGCCGGTCCTATGCAAACATAGGGCAGCTCGTTAACGTGTTGCTGAATCCATCTTCAATGATGAAAACAAGTGATTCTCTCTATTTTGAAGATGCCCCAGTGCAGGCTTACAAATACCCGTTAAAAGTGGGCGCGCAGTGGACCTACCGGCAATACGGACATCCCTTCCGGATTGAAAAACGCATTGTCGATACGGAGACCATTGCAACCCCGGCTGGTTCGTTTCATTGTTTCAAAATTCAATTCTTGTATGATATGGATCAGGATCAACAATGGGATGAGGACCTCGGCATTACGGATCTTGTGGCAAAAGAAGGTATCATTAAACGGTCAGTCGTGATAAAAGGCGTTAAGCAGTTTGATGAGGAGGGAAATTTAATCGACCAATATGATTTCCATGAAACCTATACGTTGATTGAATACGAGTTAAAAGAAGTAACCGGGTCGATAGCGCCTTTGGCCATCGATCATTAAGCATTTCGCACATCATCAGGTTTCGAAATTCCGTATTTTCGGTATATCCATACACCCAGCTGTCCGCAAGCCCATCCTACTGCGGCGCCGGCCAGTACATCTCCGGGATAATGCACCCCCACCGCCACGCGCGAGTAAGCCACCAGCGCCGCCAAACTCCAGAAAACCCACCGGTACTTCTTGAGATAAAAAGAAAAAACCGTAGCCACGGCAAAAAAATTGGAAGCGTGCGAGGATGGCATGGAAGGCGAATGAATGCATTTCACCAGCAGATGCACCCCTTCCAGGGCCGCGCAGGGACGCATCCTGTGGATTAGCGGTTTTAGCAATTGGTTCGTAAATAAATCGGTAACCGCAACGGTCAGCAGCAACGCGATTAAGGCAACCCGGCCCTCTTTTCCGCCCTTCCACAACAAGAATACGATTGCGGCAATCCACACCGGCAGCCAGCTCAGCTTGTTGGTAATAAACGGCATAACCGCATCAAATACAGGATTGGAAAAATGGACATTAAACAGAAAAAAAAGGTAGGTATCGATGGTTTGCAGGGTTTCCAAAATAACCTTACCGCCGTTGAGTACTTAAATTGATTCAAATAAAAAAGGCATCCCGCTTTTACGGAATGCCCTGTGCTGGAGGCGGGACTTGAACCCGCACGCCCGGTTGGGCACTACCCCCTCAAGATAGCGTGTCTACCAGGTTCCACCACTCCAGCGAAAAAATTTATTTCGTAGGTTGTTGATTGCTTTTTTCAGGTACAGGCGCAATCGGGATATTAGGTAACGGTTGCGCTTGCTCCTGTTCGGCCCGTTTCTGGATCAGGCTCTTTTGAGCATCTTCGGCTTCGGATTTGTAAATAATGCCGATAATAATGGCAAAGACCATATAAAGGGCAGCAATCCAGGCTGTGGCTTTACTGAGAAAATCCGCGGCGCCCCGGCCTCCGAAAATGGAAGAACTACCCATACCACCGCCAATCGAACCGGCTAACCCCTGGCCTTTTCCGGCTTGCAGCAGAATCACAACTACCATCATCAAACTGATCAATACAAACAAAACGACTAAAAAGGTGTACATATTTTTAATCTCACTCCTTTCCTATTTAAAGAGCAATTAATTTAAACAGAAATTAACAGCTCTTCAAATTTTTTTCTATTCAGGAAAGCCCTTCCGCAATATGAATAATCTCCGAGAACGAATCTGCCTGCAAACAGGCACCGCCCACCAGGGCGCCGTCGATATCAGCCTGGCTGAGCAGTGATTCCGCGTTTCCTGGTTTTACGCTGCCACCGTACTGAATCGTGATCGCATCGGCTATGGTTTCACCAAACAATTCCCGAATGATATCCCGGATGTGCAAATGAACTTCCTGAGCCTGATCCGGAGTGGCTGTTTTCCCGGTACCAATGGCCCAAACCGGTTCATAGGCGATAATCACATGTTCCATTTGTTCCGGAGTCAGATTTTCGAACGCCCCTTTAATTTGCCGCGTAATTACTCTCTTGGTGATGTTCTCTTCCCGCTGCTCCAACGATTCTCCCACGCATACAATCGGCTTCAGGCCGTTATCCAGTGCGGTTTTGATCTTTTTATTTACGGTTTCATCCGTTTCGCCGAAATACTGCCGCCGCTCGGAATGCCCAATGATCACGTAGTTGGCACCGGTGCTTTTAATCATCCCGGCACTGATTTCTCCGGTGTAGGCGCCTTCCTTTTCCCAGAACATATTCTGCGCCCCCAGGCAGATAGAGGAATCTTTAATTACTTCATTCACCACGGAAAGGGCCGTAAAGGGCGGACAGATAATCATGCCCGTCTTTTTAATATCCGTGGTTTTCATGCGGATTTGATTGGCCAGTTGCAGGGCTTCTGCATTGGTCTTATGCATTTTCCAGTTTCCGGCGATGATCATTTTTCTTTTCATTTCTTTTTCTCCAATCGTTACACATCCGTTAATGCGGCGATACCCGGCAAGACCTTCCCTTCCAGAAATTCCAGCGATGCGCCGCCTCCGGTGGAAATATGGGTAAACTGATCGTCTATGCCAAATTGGCTCACTGCCGCTGCGGAGTCGCCGCCGCCCACTACGCTGGTGGCACCATTGGCTGTGGCTTTGGCAATGGCCTCGGCAATTTTCTTAGTACCCTCCGCAAACTTAGGCATCTCAAAAACTCCTACCGGCCCGTTCCAGACAATGGTTTTGCTCTTTTCAATCTCCGCGCTAAAAAGTTTAACGGATTCCGGTCCGATATCCAAACCCATGTAATTTTCCGGAATTTCCGTTACAGGTACGGTGATTGTGTTTGCATCGTTGCTGAATGCATCCGCGGCGATCACGTCCACCGGTAAAAGCAGACGAATATTTTTCGCCTTTGCTTCTTCCAGAATTTCCCCGGCCAAGGCCACTTTATCCTCTTCCAGCAAGGACTTACCGATCCCGTAACCCTGGGCTTTAAAAAAGGTATATGCCATACCGC
>CAZJNP010000277.1:0-4539 GCA_964547355.1 uncultured Calditrichaceae bacterium | reverse complement strand
GCAAAAAAGCACGCGAGCCAACGCTACGGTGACTGTGGTGCACAGCCGGACGCAAAACCTTGCGGAGCTGACCCAACAGGCGGATATTCTGGTTGCGGCCATCGGTCGGGCCAATTTTGTAAATCGGAAAATGGTTAAAGAAGGCGCTGTTATCATCGATGTAGGTATCAATCGCATACCTGCTGATAATGAAAAAGGTTACGCTTTGGCCGGTGATGTGGATTTTGAAGATGTGCTGCCCCTGGTGTCTAAAATTACACCCGTTCCCGGCGGTGTGGGGCCTATGACCATTGCCATGCTCATGCAGAATACAGTTACCGTTGCAGCCGCGCAAAATAATATTGCGCTTTGAGCGAAGCTCTTAGCTTTAAGCGGTTTATAAGTAAACCCTAATTGGTTGCCGATGAATTCATGCCAGGTGGGAATTGCCTCTTCCGTGGCTAAGGCCTTCGGATACGATTTACAAAAGACTATTTTATTTGCCCGGGAATTGCAAGTTTCTCTTATCCAATTATACCTGCCATCTCTCCGAAAGCTTCATGATTATTTTTCGCAATTCAAAAAATATGCCGATTCCTCCTGCGCTTTTGTCTGGCACCTGCCGCCGATTACGGATAGTGCACAATTTGAACAATATCTGAAGGAATTAAAAAAGCATCTGGATGTCGGAATATTGATTCAGCATGAACGGCTTCTGAACGGAGCACTTTCCCGCTTGATTAATAAAAGCGGCTACACACTGGGATTAGAAAATGACGATGCGGTCAATTATAAGGAATCCTTTCTATTAGCGGTAAAACAGTACTACCGGCAAACCCATCAGGATTTGGCAGTCGTTCTGGATGTTTCCAGATATTTCCACCAACGGCATCAACGTTATTCCTCTGATGTGCTGATCTGTGCCTTGCAGTCTTTGTTTGATTTCTGCAAAACAAACACAATCGACTTAATATTTCATGTGATTGATCACAAAACTCTGGAGGCTGGAAGAGAGCATTGGACGCCCCTTTTTGACGGGGACATACCCTATGTTTCTCTCTTCGATTATATCCGAAAGAAAAATATTCCTCTCAAGTCATGCATCTTTGAATACGAAGATTATGAAAAAACGCGCTTGTCGGTGCAGCGCTTAATATCATTCATGGTGGAAACAAAATAGGTTGAATTTCCGTTAAATAAAAAAAGAAATTTTAAACGGTGTTGTTAAGATGCTTGATTTTTTAATTATTCTGTTAGTTGCCTTCATCATTCTCTTAATTGTGCAGATTATTGCGCTATTACGGATTCGCCATTTTATCAACTACTTACGAAATATTCTCATCAACATTGGTTTTCAGATGGGGTACGCTCATAAAAAGCCATTCGTACCTGCACAGACCTGTCAATTTTGTAAATACCGCCTGACCTATATTAAAGCTGGTCTATCCGGTTCGGAACAGGATTTTTACTATAGTTGTAAGTTAAACCACAAACAAGTTTCATTAACCGATACCTGTTCAAAATTTGTTTATGATCCGGAAGCTTAGGGAAACAAGCGTTCGTTTCACAGGTGAATTTGTTGATACATTTTCTTGCAAATCGTTCGCTTGCGTTTTATTCCCTTACTCCGGTATTCTTTCTTCTTTTACTTCAGTGGTAATATTTTCCCAACTGCCAACATAACCTCCCCTACCATTCAAAATTTAAAGACTACGAACTCCATTCGGTCTTGTTTTTTTAATAAAAATTTTGTAAATCCATATTTCGATTTTTCTTGCCGATGTGCAATAAAATTGTTTTGAATCCGGACACGAAAATTCATTTGGATTGAACAAACGAAACTGAAGGAGTGGCTATGCAGTTTTCACTTACGGATTACGTTGTGTTTATCGGTTATATTCTGGGTATTGTTTTTTTAGGTTTGTGGGTTTCCAGAACTAAAAAGGGACATGAAAAAGATTCGCAGGATTATTTTTTAGCCAGCAAAGCGCTGCCCTGGTGGGCCATCGGCACCTCGCTGATCGCGGCGAATATTTCGGCCGAGCAGTTTATCGGTATGTCCGGCTCGGGTTTCGCTATTGGCCTGGCCATTGCCTCGTATGAATGGATGGCTGCGGCCACGCTGTTGATCGTTGGCAAATATTTTTTACCCATTTTTATTGAAAAAAAATTGTACACCATTCCCGAATTTATCGAACAGCGGTTCAGCACGGATTTAAAAACGATTTTAGCTGTGTTCTGGATCGCATTGTTTATTTTTGTCAATCTAACTTCCGTGCTGTTTTTAGGCGGCAAAGCCATCGACACCATTGTGGGTAACGGGGATGGCAGTCTGATCATCTATGCCATTCTGGTTCTGGCGCTGATTGCGGCCGCCTATTCGCTTTATGGTGGGCTTTCGGCCGTGGCATGGACGGACGTGGTGCAGGTAACGCTGTTGGTCATTGGAGGACTGATTACGTCCGCCCTGGCCTTGAATGCAGTGACTCCGGAAGGCGGGATTATCCATGGGCTGGAGCATATCTATAAACATGCCGGTGAAAGGTTTCATATGATTCTATCCAGAGACAATCCGGAGTATTTTAATTTGCCCGGTATCGCAGTGCTGATCGGCGGTATGTGGGTAGCCAATCTTTATTACTGGGGATTTAATCAGTACATTATTCAGCGCGCCCTGGCAGCCAAATCCCTGCGCGAGGCGCAGCGCGGAATTGCGTTTGCCGGATTTCTGAAACTGATTATTCCTTTGATTGTGGTGATTCCGGGTATCGTCGCTTATGTTATGTTCGCCCAACCGGAAGGAACGGCCATTATTCCCGGTGTCCGGGAAGCCTTTTTGAAGGTCGGCGGAGGCATCAATTACGACAAAGCTTATCCGTGGCTGATCAGCCGCTTTATTCCGGTGGGATTAAAAGGGCTGGTGCTGGCGGCATTGACCGCAGCGATCGTTTCCTCTTTAGCGTCTATGCTGAATTCCACCTCCACCATCTTTACTATGGATATTTATAAGCCCTACATCAATAAAAAGGCCACGGAAAAACAGTTGGTCTTTATCGGACGTTTAACAGCCGGCGTTGCGCTGCTGATCGCCATTGTCATGGCGCCGGTGCTGGGCAACATTCCGCAGATGTTCCAGTACATTCAGGAATATACGGGCTTGGTTAGTCCCGGTATTTTGGCCGTATTTCTGATGGGATTGTTCTGGAAAAAGACGACCAATAAAGGGGCGATTGTGGGTGTAACGCTGTCCATTGTGGTAGCGCTCCTGTTAAAAACCCCGGCCGTGGATTTGCCGTGGATGGACCAGATGCTCTATACCATGCTGATTACCATCGCCATCATCATGGGTGTAAGCATGACCACTTCCGCGAATGTGGACGATCCGAAAGGGATTCCTTTAACCAGTGCCACGTTCAAAACAGGCGCGGTTTTCAACGTCAGTTCCTACGCCATTCTGATCATTCTGGCGATTCTGTACACCGTGTTCTGGTGATGGGAATAGGTGTTTAAAATTTACGGAAAATCCAATCGATTTCGGGAAAAGTGCGACCGATGAAAACAGTCAAATTTCGAGGTGTTAAATTGGTATATTTGATTACCGTTTTTTCTTCGGTTTTGATTTGTTTCGTTTTCCGCCGTTACCCAGCAACCTTGCCAAAAGGTCCGGGCGGTTGAGTTTTTTCAGCTTTTCCCGGATCCAGGGTTGATTTTCTTTTTTGTACCAGAAGAAAAAGCGGTTTTGTTCCTGCTTCTCCTGCGCCGTACGGGGCACCGGTACTTTTTCCAGCGTGTAGGGATGATAGCCGGAGTAGTAAATCACCGTGGCGACGGTCATGGGGGTGGGAGTAAAATCCTGCACCTGCTCCAGCCGGAATCCCAGCTCTTTGGTTTCAGCGGCCAGTTCCGCCATGTCTTCCAGGGTACTGCCCGGATGACTGGAGATGAAGTAGGGAATGATCTGTTGTTGCAGTCCCGCCTTTTTGTTTATCTGTTCGAATTTCTTTTTAAAGGCATAAAAGAATTTAAACGAAGGTTTGCGCATCATTTTCAGCACCCGGTCGGAAGTGTGCTCGGGTGCGACTTTTAGCCGTCCGGAGACATGGTGCGTGACCAACTCTTCAATATATTCCGTGTAGCCGTTTTGTTCGTCTTCCCCGGGTTTGCGGGCAATGAGCATATCAAAGCGAATGCCGCTGCCCACAAAGGCCTTTTTAACGCCCGGTAATTGCCCGACCTTCCGGTAGATTTCTGTAAGGGGTTTGTGGCTGGTATCCAGATTAAAACAAACGGAAGGGAAGATGCAAGAAGCCCGCAGACACTTCTCGCATATGGAGAGGTCTTTGCCCTGCATTTGGTACATATTGGCCGAAGGTCCGCCCAGGTCGCTGATATAGCCCTTGAAATCCGGCATCCGCACAATGGCCTCTGCCTCCCGTAAAATGGACTGTTCCGAACGGCTGGCGATAAATTTCCCCTGATGAGCGGAGATGGTACAAAAACTGCACCCGCCAAAACACCCCCGATGCATATTAATAGAGTGGCGGATCATCTGGTAGGCGG
>CAZJNP010000276.1:0-4543 GCA_964547355.1 uncultured Calditrichaceae bacterium | reverse complement strand
AGTCAAAATAGGGCAAACCCGCAAATGGGGAATGCCCTATTCGAGTAATATCCAATCTTTGATTTCAAAGACGCCGTGCTATTTTTTGATCAAATCTTTCAAAAGCATTGCTTTATTTCATCAACAACATCTTCCTTTGCAAAACAACATTTCCGGCTTTTAATCGATAAAAGTAAATCCCGCTGGGTAATAAGGCGCCGTTCATCTTAACCGTATACGTACCGGCACTCTGTTTACCGTTCACCAGCACCGTTACTTTTTGTCCCAGCGCGTTGAACACCGTTAATTCCACCTGTGTGGCTTTGGCCAATTGGTAGCGAATGGTGGTTACCGGGTTAAAGGGATTGGGATAGTTCTGCTCCAGTTTAAAGGCCGTTGGCAGAATCTGCGCATCATCGATAGCGGTTGCGGAATAGAGCCAGGAAGCGCTCTGCCCGCTGTTGCCGTGCACATCCACGGCCCGCACAAAATAGTACACGTCGTTTGCAGGCACCTGTTCATCAATAAAGCTGGTATCCGTCACCGTGGCGTACACATCCAGCGTGTCCACGTCCACCTGGTCACTGGTGGAACGAAAAACGTGATATTCCTTAAGATCGCTCTCGGAATTGGCTTTCCAGCTCAAACGCACCTGCTGATTTTGGGCCTGTCCCTGTAAATTCTGCACGGCCGC
This sequence comes from uncultured Calditrichaceae bacterium, assembly GCA_964547355.1. GTDB lineage: Bacteria > Calditrichota > Calditrichia > Calditrichales > Calditrichaceae > CAZJNP01. Next base: position 3,870 of record CAZJNP010000276.1, on the reverse strand, counting down.
CGGAGCCAGATTGTCCACACTGTGTCCGTACATAATAGCCGAGCGCGCCACCACAACGCCATCGCCATCCAAAGCGCTGACACGGAAATAGGTGTTGCCGTTGTAACCTTCCACCTGATCGCTTAAAGTGGCGGCTGTGACCGAGTAATAAGTATTACCGTTGGCCTTAACCGTGGCAATGGTTTCCCAGGCAAAACCGTTACCGGCCGGTGCAATGCTGCGCTCAATACGATAGGAATGCACTTTTCCGCCGTCCCAGCCGGATTTGAACCACACCACACTCACCTTTCCGCCCTGATCGGCAGGAACATCTTTTACTGCCGTTAAACGGGGAGCTGCATTTACCGGACTTGAAAAGTAGAGATAAATCTTGTTATCAGAGTTGCCGGAAAGAATATCTTGCACTCCATCCCCATTCAAGTCACCGGTTGCTACCCTATAGGCAAAATTATAGTCGTTTAAATATTGATAATAACTAACAGGAAAATCCAGATTTAACTCTCCGCCACCATATACTGAAATACGATATGGATTATAATTATTCTCAATAAATCCCAGATCATCAATTCCGTCGCCTGTTATATCACCCATATAACCAATACCGGATGTTGGCGAGCCTTTTTCCGGGAACTTTTTGAAATCGAAATGATCCAGAGCCGCATTGCCGAATAATACCAGCCATTGATTATTTTCCTCGCCCGAGAGTTCAACCAATAAATCCTGGAAGCCGTCATCATTTACATCACCAACCGCATAAAAATTCCTAAATTCCGAATTCGCTTCAAGATCCTGAGGATTTATTGAATTAAAGTAGAACAATCCATCGGGACTACCAAGATAGATGCCCAACCACACCTGTTCATAATAAGTGTAATTAAAAGCAACCACCATATCGTCATAACCATCCCCGTTTATATCCAAACAAGCAACTCGATCATTAAAATAAGAATTGCTGGAGTTCCCTGTTTTTAAGTCGGGGATTCCATCCATATTTCGCCCGCCATAATAAACTAAAAAAGAGTCCACCCCACTCGATGCTGTGCTAAGAACCACATCACTGAAACCGTCTCCGTTAAAATCCCCATGATTGATAGCTTTCCAATCCAACTGATCGTTGATAGACAGGGAAATGGATTCCAATGGCGTATCCTCAGCGCCAAAAACCAATTTGGCTTGATGCTGATCGTTCGTCCCTACGAAATCAGTATAGCCATCACCATTCACATCGCCCACATACCGGATATATTTATTGGGATAGGTGTCAAAATCAAGCACAATGTCCGGATTGCCATCCATGTTGGGCCCGCCAAAATAGATGTTAAGCGGTTTTTTTTCGGGGGAATATGTTTCATGATAATAATCACCAGTAATAATATCGTCGTAGCCGTCACCGTTAAAATCGCCGTTGGCGTCAAGGGAATAACCAAAATCATTGGCATCGTTATTGGTAATAATCAAATCGGGAATATTTTCCGTACCGGTGGGTTTGTTTTCAAACATAAACACTTTGTCCAATCCGTACGAACTCACAAATATATCCCCATAGCCGTCACCGTTAAAATCGTCTGAAGCAAATCCGGCACCGAAGTAGTAAGCGGCGCTGCCTTCTTCGCCGTGCAGAATGCGATAAGGCGCTGTTTTGATAGTACGGCCGCCCTTGTACACAAAGGCCCGATTTGCTTTGGAACTGTACCAGTAACGGTTCTCCCCGGCCAAGATTTCCGGAAAGCCATCACCGTCCATATCTTTGGTAAAACCCACGGCATGGCCCAAACGCACGTTGGCCGAATCACCATAAAAACGCAGGGAGGGTGCATAACCAAAGGAATGATTGCTGTTGATCATATCCGGACCGCCAAGATAGAGATAAAAAGCACCGGCATTCGAACCTCTGGTGCCGTCGTTTTCCGCGCCGATTAAGATATCGCTATAGCCGTCACCGTTCACATCTGCGCCGCCGGCCACGGCAGAAGCAAATTGGTCGTACAACATGGGCGCTTTCATATACACATCCGGGGTGCCGTCCCAGGTGGTGCCGCCCAGCAGAACCACGGCCTGTCCGTTGGTCTGGGGATAGCCCACCAGCACGTCGTCAAATCCGTCACCGTTCACATCGCCGCAATAGGCAATGCGATTGCCATAATCAGAAATGATCTGATAATCATTGCTACTTTTGTTGGGGTTGCCAAAAAACACGTACACTTGGGACACATCCGCGACCGCCACGTCGTCGAAGCCGTCGCCGTTCACGTCGCCCAGTTTAGCGACCATCGTGCCAAAGGTGCTGGCCGAATCGGATTCCAGCCGCACGTCTGGATAGATATCCAGCAGCGGTCCGCCAAAATAGATGAACGCCACGCCTTTGTTGTTATCAAATCCGTCCGCACCCACGATAAAATCTTCAAAGCCGTCGCCGTTAAAATCACCAGCGGAAGAGACGCTTTTACCCAGATACTCGTACTCTTCGGTTCCGGAAATGATCACATCCGGTTCCCTATCCCGGCGCGTATTGCCGTAATAGAGATATACCCGTCCCGCAGAATTGCCTTCCTGAGACGCGTAAGGCGCGCCCACGATCAGGTCGGCCAGACCGTCGTTGTTAAAATCACCGGTGGCCAAAGAATAACCGAAATTGCCGCCGGTTTGTTGTCCCACAAAGGTATTGCGGTTAAGAATTTGATTATTCGCCCAAACGGTGCTCAATGCAAACACCAAAAACAAAATAGCAAAAACAGGTTTGGAACGCTTCATAAAATCCTCCGTAACAATTATTCCTTTATTAATTTACCTACAGGGAAAAACAGAACGGTCCAAAAAGACGGGCTTCCGATCGGGGGGCCGCAGGACTGCCGGGGACTTTTCAGAATATTCTGTTTTTCAAGTTTTTTTAAGACCATTTTTCAGGCGCGACCGCCTGATTGCCTTTTTCACTCCCTTGGTTTAGCGCAGTAAAATCATCTTCCGGGTGGCCGAATGCTGTTCGTCCACCGTCAGCCGGTAGAAATAGACCCCGCTGGAGAGCTGCACGCCGTTAAAAACCACCGTGTGCACCCCGGCCGTTTGCCGACCATTCACCAGTACCGCCACCTTCTGCCCCAGGGCATTAAACACAGTCAGTTTCACCTTACCGGCCGCAGGCAACGTATAGCGAATGGTGCACGTGGGATTAAAAGGATTGGGATAGTTCTGTGCCAGTTGAAAGGTCTGCGGCGTGCGGCCATCCGGTTGCTGCTCAATGGCCGTATGCAGTTCGGCGTAGCGGCCGCCGTAGTAGCCCATGTCGGCTCGCGCCGTGCCCAGTCCCGCTGAACAATCCAGATAGGTATCCACAGAATCCGGATGACCGGCATCGATGGCCGGAGAATTCAGTCCGCTGCCGCAGGAAGTGGAGCGCAGGTGATAATCGATTTGGCCGGTTTCATCGAACAGAGGATCGTCGGTGATACACCCCGTACCAAACCATGATTCGGTTCCCGCCGAATCCACGATAGAATAAGTCACCGTGGGGGTGCCGTCATTGATGTAGATTTCCGGTTTGGCGTTGCCGAACAAAATGGAATTGATGATTTCGGGATGGGTTTGCGGGCCCATCAATTGCAAAGCGCGCCGCCGTTCGGGGCCTGGTTATCGGCCATGGTCACGTTCACAAAGCGCGGCGCCGCCGGGTTGGTGGACTCCGATGTAATAGCCACCGCACCACCCAGTCCGCCGGAGATATTCTGCTCAAACAGCACATTGCTCAACGTGGGCGAGCAGCCGTCAATCACCAGCGCGCCCCCGCTGTTAGCGCCGTTTTTGGCAAAGCGTAGGCGGTGCAAATAGGGCGTACTGTTTTTGATGTACATGGCGCCGCCGCCTTCCGTGTATTGT
>CAZJNP010000275.1:0-4548 GCA_964547355.1 uncultured Calditrichaceae bacterium | reverse complement strand
TGATGACATTTGTAGAGTTTAATTTTATTTGTGTTTTGTATTTTTTTTTTTTTTTTTAAGTGTGAGACGGCTTATGTGTTTTCTGGTTTTTTTGTGGGTTTGGATATTTGTATAAGATACAGGAGCACATGGAATATGATCAACTATCGGAAACTTTGTTAAGGGAGAAAGTTTTTGACGATCCGGAATATGATCCGGAATTGATCTTTACCTCCTTTGAGGGCGACAAAATAATCGGCTTTTTAAGCGGAGTGACCCGGGAAATACGAGGCGAAAAAATCGGTTACGTGAAATTAATGGTTGTGCACCGCGCGTTTCGCCGCCAAGGAGTAGGCCGCGCCTTGTATGAGAAATTGGAAAAAGAATTGATCAAACGCGGTATGCAAAAGGTACGTGTTTATGACGTACCGTTTAATTATTTTATGCCCGGCATCGATCCCAGATACACGCCGGCCCTGGCTTTTTTCGAAACACTGGGGTTTAAGCGTTTTGCCGATACATCCAATATGGTGGTCGATTTAACCAACCAGGAGTTTGACACTGCGGAGCAGGAAGCCGCGCTTACAGCTCAGGGAATAGAAATTAGCCGCGCCGATTATTCTGACCAGGAAGAAGTGATGGCCTTTGTGGATGAACATTTTCCGCTGTGGCGTTATGAGGTTTCCAATGCCTACAACTCACTGCCGGTCAGTTTGCATATTGCCCGCCATGAGGGTAAAATCAAGGCGTTCTCCGCCCATAACGGCAACAACTTCGGCACTGGCTGGTTTGGTCCCATGGGCACCCATTCCGATTTGCGCGGCAAGGGCATCGGCGGTATTTTGCTCAGGAGATGCTTGCAGGACATGAAAGAATGGGGACTGACGGAATCGATCATTCCCTGGGTGGGTCCCATCCGGTTTTACGCTTATTATGCCAACGCCCGGGTGGAACGGGTTTTTTGGCGCTATGAAAAGTCGCTACGCGGGGTATAAAGGCGTAAAGGTATAGGGTATATGGTATAAATCCTTTCACCTTTATACTTTATACCTTATACCTCACCCCCTAATCCTTCTGCTCAAAAAAAAGTCCTTTTGGCGGCGTTAAAAAGTAGAAAACTGTTGTCAAATTTCTTATATTCAAAAGATATTTTGAAATCTATTATTTAACTCAATCGCCAGGTTGATGTACCGGAAGATTTTCGGTCGGGGCAGAGAAACGACGTCGAGAATGAAAAAACAAACCATTGGATTAGTACTTGGCGGTGGCGGCGCCAGAGGATTGGCGCATATCGGAGTGCTGCGGGCGCTGTTGGAAGCGGGTTATCAGATCGATGTGATTACCGGCACCAGCATGGGCGCACTGGTAGGTGCCGTGTATGCCCAGTATCCTAATGTGGAGTATGTGGAGAAGAAATTCCGCGATTTTTTGGACAATCCGAAATTTAAACCCCTCAAAGACCTGCGCTTTCGACAAAAAAAGTCTTACGATCCGGACGATTTATTATCGCAACTTAGCCACGAAATTAAACGCCGCGTGGTGATCAATCTGGCCGCCGGCAAAAAAGGCCTGTTAAAATCCCAGCGTTTGTACGATGCCATTGTGGATCTGGTGGAAGACGATCTGATCGAGAATACCAAAGTGCCTTTTGCCTGCGCTGCGGTGGACCTGATTACCGGACATGAGATCATCTTTACTTCCGGTCCGATCCGGAAGGCTATTTTGGCCAGCGCGGCTATTCCTGGGATTCTTCCGCCCGTTGAGGTGGACGGATATCAGCTGGTGGACGGATCGGTGGGTTCTAACTTTCCCATTCAGGCCGCCCGGCAAAAAGGTTGTGATTTTGTGGTTACGAGTAATGTTTCTTCCGGGATAACCGAACAAACCTCTTTTAACAACGTAATAGATATTATCATGCGCACGAATGTGATTGTATCTTCCAAGCTGAATCAAATCGCGCTGGGGAAATCCGATTATGTCATCGATATAGCGGTGGGTAATGTGGATTGGAATGATTTTGAAGAGCTGGAGAATTTAATCCGGATCGGATATTACGAAACTATGAAACACACAGCAGAAATATCTGAAAAAATCAAACGCAAGAAGTCCGTTTGGAATAACCTGAAACAGAAATTAGTTCGAAATCTGCAAGATTGAACCATTTCGCAAAAAGAAAAATTGCACAGAACAGGAAAGGAAAAAATGCGGCGGGCAATTGTAATTATTATTGACGGAGTGGGCATCGGCGAATTACCCGATGCCGATAAATACGGAGACAGGGGAAGCAATACATTGGGTAATCTGGCTAATGCCGTAGGAGGGCTCAATCTACCGAATATGGAAAGGTTAGGACTGGGAAAAATCGCGCCCTTAAAGGGTGTCCGCGCGGATGTACAGGCAGAGGCTAATTACGGGAAAATGGCAGAATTGTCAGCAGGTAAGGATTCAACCACCGGTCATTGGGAAATTGCGGGATTGATTCAGAAACGCCCTTTTCCCACTTACCCGAATGGTTTTCCCAAAGAAGTGATCGATGAGTTTACCCGGCGTACCGGTTATGGTGTGCTGGGCAATAAACCAGCCTCCGGAACGGAAATCATAAAAGAGCTGGGCGAAGAACATTTGCGCACCGGGAAACTGATTGTTTACACCTCGGCCGATTCTGTTTTTCAGATTGCCGCCCATCAGGAGGTGGTGCCGCTGGAAAAGCTGTATGAAATATGCCAAATTGCCCGGGAGATGCTCAAAGGGGAACATGCGGTGGCGCGCGTCATTGCCCGTCCCTTTGTGGGCAAGAGCGCCGCAGATTTTCAGCGCACGAAGTACCGTAAAGATTTTTCGTTGTCTCCGTCGGGTAAAACCCTGCATGTGCATTTACAGGAAGCCGGTTGGCCTACAGTGGGTATTGGAAAGATTAACGATCTGTACGCGCTCTCTGGTATTCAAAAAAGCGTGTACACCAAAACCAACGAAGAAGGCATGGCCGCCATTGTAGAGGAAACGGATGTAACCGAACGTGGCCTGATTATGGCCAATCTGGTGGACTTTGACATGCTTTACGGTCATCGGAATAACGTGAAGGGATTTTACAGCGCTTTACAGGATTTTGACCGCTGGCTGCCCCGGCTGCTTGAGAAACTGAAGGACGAAGACCTGCTGATGATTACGGCCGATCATGGTAATGACCCCACCACACCCAGTACGGATCATTCCAGGGAATATGTGCCTCTGCTCGTGCACGGGCCAAAATTCAAACGAGACCAAAACCTTGGCACACGAGAAACCTTTGCCGATCTCCAGGCTACATTAGCGGAGTATTTTAATGTGCCTTCCACGGGTGTGGGGCGTAGTTTTTTGAAAGAGATTATATGAAAAAGACGGAGTAACAGGAACGGAGGAATCCAGCCTACAATAGTTGAATATGCTCAGCAATGCCATGGATTGCTATACCGGATTCCCGGCTATTCTGTGTATGGGGTGTATGATGGTAGCCGCACGCTTCAGTTTGCGACGGGAAAAGGAACAGAAGTAAGAGCAAGATCAAGAGAAAGAGTAAGAGAAAAAAGAAGCGGAAGAATCCTTAAATTTTTTAGATAATTTTATAAACGATTGATCGGGGAGTGTGGATTTATGCAATTGGGGAAAGTGGTCGGTACGGTGTGGGCCACGCGAAAAGATGAAAAATATACCGGTATGAAATTTCTGATCGTACGGCATGTGGATTTGAACTACAAGCTGAAAGACAGTTTCGTAGTGGCTGTGGATAGCGTTGGTGCCGGCGCTGGAGAGATTGTGCTGGTAACCACCGGTAGTTCGGCCAGGCAGTCCCGACTCACCGAGGGAAAACCGGTGGACGCCGTAATTTCGGCCATCGTGGATAAGCTGGATGTGGAAGCGTCATGAATTTAGCGCGCGTGATTGGTACCATTTGGGCCACCCGGAAGGACGAAAATCTTGAAGGATTGAAAATGCAGCTTCTTCAACCGGTGAACGAATACGGTAAAGACGACGGCGCACCTTTTGTAGCGGTGGATACGGTCGGTGCAGGCCAAGGAGAGATTGTCTATTACGTAACGGCTTATGAGGCGGTGATTCCGCTGGAAAAAAAGCCGGCCCTGGCGGACGCTTCCATTGTAGGAATTGTAGATCGGATTGAAATCGACGGAAAGGAGTAATATGAATCTCTGGGAAAAGTTGAGAAAGGGGTTTGTGGAAGGCCTGCAAACCGCAACCGATAAAACGTCAGAGTACACCAAGATCGGCAGAATAAAAATCGATATTCTGGGGTTGAAAAAGGAAATCGAAGAAAATTTTGTAGAATTGGGCGGAAAAGTGTATCATTTTGTAACGCATGAGAAAAATTATAATCTAAAGAAGAATAAAGAAATACAACAGATCATCGAGCGCATCAAAGAGCTGGAAAGCGAATTGGACGCTTATGAAGAAGAAATAAAAAAAATTCGTGAAGAAGATGGATTAGATGTGAGTTAAAAGAAATTTCCGCTAAAGAAATCGCGTTGAATAATTTAACGGAACTTTCTGTAAATTGTTTTTTATAATGTTTCTGAG
>CAZJNP010000274.1:0-4550 GCA_964547355.1 uncultured Calditrichaceae bacterium | reverse complement strand
AATGGGAACCGATAAATCCGGCCCCGCCGGTAACTAAAGTCCGCATGGGGCTTCCTCTGTGTGAATGAAATGGTCGTTTTTAATTTCGCCATGTAATCTTTTAGAATCAAGCGTTTTAAAACGCTTTTCCTGACCGGCGAAAAATTCAAAGTTCCATTTCACTCTAACCGCAACAGCTAAAAAAAATAACAAGGCGCTGGCTGATTACAAAATGAATTCGTGTGCGTTCGTATAATTCGTGGACGATACTCTCATAGAAAACCGAAAAATTCTCTGGCCGCTTTTAAGTGCTCTACCAGATAATCGATTTCTTCGAAGGTGTTGTAAAAATAAAAGCTGGCTCTGGTGGTCGCCGCTAAATCCAATTTGCGCATAATGGGCTGCGCGCAATGGTGTCCCGCCCGAACGGCAATCCCCTGTTGATCCAGAAAATGCGCCAGATCGTGGGGGTGTATCTGTCCCAGATTAAAGGAAATGGCGCTGCCCCTTTCGGGAGCCATGCCATATATTTCCATCCCATCAATCTCCCGCATTTTTTCAAGCGCGTAAGTAGTAAGCTCCTGTTCGTATAATGCGATCTGGGTCATTCCGATGTCGTTCAGGTAATCTACTGCGGCGCCTAGTCCAATGGCGCCTGCGATGTTGGGGGTTCCCGCTTCGAACTTGTGCGGAATTTCGTTCCAGGTGGATTTTTCCAGCCATACAGTGCTAATCATTTCGCCGCCACCCTGATACGGATCCATGTTTTCAAGCTGGCCTGATTTCGCATATAGAACGCCAATGCCAGTAGGACCGAGCATTTTATGTCCCGAAAAAGCAAGAAAATCGCAATCAAGGTATTGCACATCCACCGGCAGGTGGGGAACGCTCTGGGCGCCGTCCAGAAGCACCGGTATGCCGCGGTCATGCGCCATGCGGATAATCTTTTTTATGGGGTTTATGGTACCGAACACGTTGGACATATGTGTCAGGGCGATTAATTTTGTATTGGCTGAGTACAGATGCTCCAGGTGGGATAAATCCAACGTACCGTCCGGCAAAAACGGAATGAATTTCAACTTTGCGCCCACTTTTTTAGCCAGTATCTGCCAGGGCACAAGATTGCTGTGGTGTTCCATTTCGGTAACGATGATTTCATCGCCGGGACCGATAAACTTCCCGCCCCAGGCCGAAGCCACAAGATTGATGGCCTCAGTCGTACCGCGGGTAAATACGATCTGTCTGTGCGACTCCGCGTTGATAAATTGCGCCACTTTTTTTCTGGCGTTTTCGTAAGCCAATGTAGCTTCTTCGCCCAGAGTGTGAATCGCTCGGTGCACATTGGCGTTCATCTGTTCGTAGTAGTTTTTTAAGGCGTCGATCACCTGTTGCGGTTTTTGGGTAGTTGCCGCATTATCGAGATAAACCAACGGTTTATCATGAACAATTCTCTTCAGTACCGGAAAATCTTTGCGCACGGCAGCAACATCAAATGATGCGGTTTGGCTAGATTGGATTTGTGCAGTCAACATTAATAGACCTTCATGTTATAGGATTAATTACTGTATTTCGCCAGAAACGGCCTTTCTGCTTCCTGAACCTGTTGAACAAAGCGCCCGGAATCCACCCTCTGTTTTGAGCCTGTTGAAACGATTTCCTGAAAAGGAACAGACCGAATGGGGGAAGGGTGCGCTTCGACAGGCACCAGCTCGTTGAGCCTGTCGAAGGGAGCGACAGTAGAGAACTACATGTATCCTAGTGTCAATTTTGCTTCCTCAGACATCATATCCGGCCCCCAGGGCGGGTCCCAGACAATTTCAACTTCCACGTCTTTAACACCCGGAATCGAACGCACCTGCCAGTCCACCTGCATCGGCAGGCTCTGGGCGGCTGGGCAATTGGGAGCTGTCAGTGTCATTTTAATCTTTATATTGTTTTCATCATCTATGATTATATCGTAAATCAGACCCAAACTGTAAATATCAACCGGAATTTCCGGATCAAAAATCATTTTTAATACAGCCACTATATCGTCGCGGGTCACCACTTCATTTTCTTCTTTGTTCAGAACATTCTCAGCGCTCATAGATCTTTACCTCATATAATCTATTCATCTTCGGTAGAAACCGGTTCGCTTTTTCCGTGCAAAGCATTATGCATGGTGTGCCAGGCAAGCGTGGCGCATTTTACTCTCACTGGAAATTCCGCGATACCGGCAAACGCTGCCAATTTCCCAAGCTTTTCCAGATGGGCTGCGGCGTCTTCCTCCCCGGTAACGATTTTATGAAACAGATTAAAATACTCGTCCGCTTCCTCGATGGTTTTACCTTTAATTACGGTGCTCATCACCGAGGCAGAGGCTTTGGAGATGGCGCATCCTGCACCCTCGAACCGGACATCTTCAATAATACCGTCTTTTACTTTCAGATAGATGCGGTAATTGTCGCCGCAAACCGGATTCTGCCCCTTAAGCACATGCGTGGCGTCATCCAATTTCCCGAAGTTCCGGGGCGAACGGTTGTGGTCTATAATGATGTCCTGATATAATTCGCGAAACTCGTTGTCCATTTGCAACCTTCTATTTAACAAAATTCATATCTTCTTTAAAGCGCTCTAATATAAGGCTATCTACCCTTTCGCGCAAAGGTTCAATTTTGATATTTTCTATCACTTTTTCAGCAAAGGCATAGGTTAAAATATTTTTTGCCCGCTGTTCGCCGATTCCCCTGGAACGCAGGTAAAAGATGGCCGTTTTGTCCAACTGTCCCACTGTGGCTCCGTGAGTACATTTCACATCATCGGCGTAAATTTCCAGCTGCGGCTTGCTGTCGATCTTGGCATCTTCCGAAAGCAGCAAACAATTGTTGGACTGTTTAGCATCGGTTTTTTGTGCGTCGCGATGGACATATATCAATCCACTGAACACAGCACGCGCCTGATCGGTTAAGATTCCCTGATATAATTCGTGGCTGTTGCAATGCGGACTGACATGCTCGATCACCGTGTGATTATCGATATGCTGCTCCTTATGGCCGATGTACAAGCCGTCCAGAATCGCTTCCGCGCCAGGGCCTGACAAAAGAGAATGAAGATTGTTCCGCACCAGCTTCCCGCCGAAGGAGAGATTCAAAGAAACCAATCGGCTATCTCTTCCCTGCCGGATCACGGTATTGCTGAAATGGAAGGTTTGGATATTCTCGTTATGCAGTTTATAGTGTTCCAGCCTGGCATTGGAATTTAAATCCATATGAGTCACAGCATTCGTAAACGCCGGGCTTTTGCCAAGACTGACATAGCTCTCCACTACCGACGCAGCGCTGTTTTCCGCCATGCGTATGATCGTCCGGGGATAACTCGCCGGAAGGGCGTCGTTGCCTATAGACACATAAATCAGATGGATTGGCTGTTTTATTTCTTTTCCTGCTGAAACTTCGATATAAGCGCCATCCTGCAAAAACGCCGTATTCAATGCGCCAAAAGCATTGTTTTTGTACAGCAATTCTTCGGAGATCAATTCCGAGGCCCTTTCCGGATGGTCAGATAAAAACCGGTTGAGGGGGGTTACCGTAACACTGACGAAATCATCCGAGGTTTGCGACACGTCTTCCTGAAAATGACCGTTAATAAAAACCAGCTGCGGGCCGTCCCAGTCCTTAAAAAGGAACGGCTTAATTTTCCTGCGAAGATGAGCTTCCGGAGCAACTTCCGGGAGATTCAGGAAACGATGCTGTAAAAATGTATCCAGACTTGTGTGCCGCCAGTCTTCGTGTTTTTTTGAAGGAAAACCGGCTTCCTGAAAAACCTGAAGGGCTTTCCGGCGAATCTCATGCACTGCCCGGTGGCGACTGCCGTTAAGATTTTGTTCAAATTTCTTAAATTCTTGTATATAATGCTGTAATATGTCCGATATTTTTTCCATAATGTGTACCTGTTTTTTTTCGTTTATTTTAGCCAGTCGTAGCCTTTTTCTTCCAATTCCAGGGCTAACTCTTTGCCACCGGATTTAATGATTTTTCCGTTGTATAGCACATGGACAAAATCCGGGACGATGTAGTTTAATAAGCGCTGGTAATGAGTAATTACCAGAAAAGCGTTGCTTTCGTTCCTTAGGCTGTTCACGCCGTTGGCAACGATCCGCAGGGCGTCGATATCCAGGCCGGAATCGGTTTCATCCAGAATGGCCATTTTAGGTTCTAATACCGCCATCTGAAAAATTTCATTGCGTTTTTTCTCACCCCCGGAGAATCCTTCATTCACCGGACGGCTTAGTAAGCTCTGATCCATTTCCACGACTTTCATCTTCTCTTTAACCAGAGCGAGAAAGTCGGCCGCATCCAGTTCGTCCATTCCAAGATATTTGCGCTTTTCGTTGAGAGCCGTTTTTAGAAAATAGGTGTTGCTGACTCCGGGAATTTCCACTGGATATTGAAAGGCTAGAAAAAGTCCGGCCCGGGCTCTGTCTTCGGGCGCCATTTCCAAAAGATTTTGGCCCTCATAAATCACTTGGCCTTCCGTTACTCCATATTCTTCTCTTCCGGCTAAAACGTTGGCTAACGTGCTTTTTCCGGAAC
>CAZJNP010000273.1:0-4573 GCA_964547355.1 uncultured Calditrichaceae bacterium | reverse complement strand
CAAAAACACTCGATAATTAGACACGACCGGAAATCAAATTTTAAATCGTGTTGCTTTACGTAAGACAGTAAGTTAAATTGTTAAAAATAATCTATTTGACTCCAAAATTGATAAACAACCTTTCCATAAAAGGAGCCTGAGATGCGTGCTCTGAAATCGAATATGTATTTTTTCTTAATTGGTGTTCTGTTTTTTACAGCGAATCTGTTTGCCCAGCAGACGACCGCTGAGTTTATCAGTTCGCACATGCCGCCCAAATTAACCACAGGGGAGCAGGTAAAAGATGGCGTACAAAATGTTTATTACAAAGATCAAAAACTGTATGTCATCGACAGTTGGGCGGGTTTGCAGATTCTCGATGTGACGGATGTGCACCAGCCCAGAGAACTGGGTACGATATTTACCGAACATCGTCCCCATAATGTTGTGATCGATTCCATGTATGCCTATTTATCGGATGAAATCGGTGGTGTAATGGTTTTGGACGTTAGCGATCCTGCCCATATTAAACAGGTGGGAAAGATCAAAACCGAAGGAGACGCCTACTGGGTGGTTGCTAAGTATCCGTATGTTTTTGTGGCAGAAGAGACCAAAGGCCTGGGCGTATATAATATTTCCAATATGAAATTCCCGAGAAAAGTGGGTGGCTTTCAGACAAAAGCCTGGGCCTGGTCGATGGCTATGGAGGACAATACGCTGTATCTGGCAGAAAAATCTGGTGGTATCTATATTTTGGACGTCAGTGAGCCGGAACAGCCGAAGGAATTAGGACGCTATTTGGGCGCCAGGTTCGCCAAGAGCATTCAGGTGGAATCTAAAATCGCTTACGTGGCGGATGGCCCGGAAGGCCTGCTTATCATTGATTGCTCGGCACCTTCCAAACCCAGATTACTGGGAAGACTTAAAACCGACGGTTACATCTATAACGCTTACAAATCGGGGAATACCGTTTTCCTTGCCAATGATCAGAAGCACCGGATTGACATTGTCAGCATCATCGACCCGGCCCATCCGGTTAAGGAAGGGGATTACCAGGCAGACACCAAAATTTATGCCACTATAAAACACGATGTTTACCTGTATGTGGCTGCCGACGAAAACACGCTAATTTTGAGATATAATCGTCCGCCGCAAATCGTTAAAATCGAGAATCGCATCGTGGATGAGAATGCATTTTTGGAGATCGTTCCCACTGCCAGCGATCCCGATCAGGACCCACTGTTCTTTTCTGTCCAAAATATGCCGGAAGGTGCGCAATTTGACAGTTTAACGGGAAAGCTGAGCTGGACGCCCAGTTACGAACAGTCGGGCGTTTACAAGGATATCAAAATAACTGTTACCGAAAGAACCGCCAGTGCGCTGTCTGCCAGCACCACGTTCGATATCACCGTTCAACATGTAAACCGCAACCCCTCTTTGCCGGACGTGGTTGACGCCGAAGTAAATGAAAATGAGCTTTTAACATTTACCGTGCCGGAAGGCAGTGATCCTGACAAAGAAGACCAGGGTAAGCTCATTTACAGTGCGGAAGACCTTCCCGAAGGCGCAGTATTTGACGGAAAGACGCGCGTTTTTTCCTGGACGCCCACTTACGAACAGTCCGGCGTATATCCGGTAACCTTTGTAGTAACCGATCCCATGGGCGGGCGGGCGCAAGACCTGTGCACCATTACCGTGCACCATGTGGACCGTAAGCCGGTACTGGCCGAGGTGGGGCCTCAGCAGATTTCCGAGGACAGTCTGCTGGTCATCAAATTACAGGGCAGCGACCCGGATAAGGAGGATCAGGACAAATTGAGCTACCGGGCGGAGAACCTGCCGCCGGGCGCGGAGTTTGAGCCTGCTACCGCCACCTTCACCTGGAAGCCCACCTACGAGCAATCTGGTGAGTACAAAGGGGTGCGCTTTATTTTTACGGCTGGCAAGCTGAGCGATTCCATTAGCGTGGACATTTCGGTGCGGCACGTCAACCGTCCGCCGGTTTTGGAAGCGATCGCCGATCAAACGGTGGACGAAAACAAGACCTTACGATTTACCATCCACGGCAGCGACCCGGATCAGGAGGACGCCGGCAAGCTAACCTATTCCGCCGAAAATCTTCCGCAGGGCGCGGTGTTTAAAGCAGATTCCGCCCTGTTTGTGTGGACGCCCAGCTACGAGCAATCCGGCGTGTACCAGGGAGTAACTTTTAGCATCAGCGATCCTTCGGGGTTAAAAGACAGTAAAAGCATTACCATTACGGTGCGCCATGTGAATCGGCCGCCTGCCCTGGCCGCCATTGAACCGAAAACGGTGAACGAAAACGAAACGCTGACCTTCGAACTACAGGGCAGCGATCCGGACCGGGAGGACACCGGCAAACTGACCTATTCCGCAGAAGGCCTGCCGCAAGGCGCGGTGTTGCAGGGAGCAAAATTCAGTTGGACACCCACGTATGAACAGTCCGGTCAATATGAAATTAATTTTACGGTCAGCGACGGCCGATTAAACGACAGCAAACAGACCACTATTACGGTAAACCACGTCAACCGTCCGCCTATGCTGCAACCGGTGGCCGCGCAAACCGTGGACGAAAACCAGACCCTGAGCTTTACGGTTCAGGGCAGCGACCCGGATAAAGAAGACGCAGGTAAAACTCATTACACCGTATCCAATCTGCCACAAGGCGCGGCGTTCGATTCCACCAGTGGTCAATTTACCTGGACGCCCACTTTTGAGCAGTCCGGAGTGTACCAATTAACCTTTGGAATTATGGATCCGTCCGGCGAAAAGGATGAAAAAGAAACCGCCATCACGGTGAATCATGTGAACCGGACGCCGGAATTGCCGCCCCAGCCGGCCCAGACCGTTGATGAAAATCAACCGCTGGTCTTTCAGGTGGTACCCGGTTCCGATCCGGACAAGGAAGACCAGGATAAACTGGTGTACAGCGCGGAAAATCTTCCTCCTGGCGCGGAGTTTGACGCCCAGGCCCTAACACTGCGCTGGACGCCCACGTTCGACCAGTCCGGTCAGTACACGGTGACGATCAAACTGACCGACGGCGCGTTTACGGTTTCCCAGCCGTTGCAGATTACGGTCAATCATGTGAACCGCCCGCCGGTGGTGGCCCAACCTCCAGATCAAACCGTGGACGAGAATACACCATGGAGCTTAGAGCTGAATATCAATGATCCGGACAAAGAAGATGAAGGCAAGTTGAACGTTACGGTGACCAATCTGCCGGAGGGCGCCGCGTTTGATGCAGCCACAAATACCGTACAATGGACGCCTACCTATGATCAGGCGGGTACGTACTCCGGCATAACTATAACGGCAAGCGATCCGGCGGGATTGAGCGACAGCAAACAATTTACAGTTACCGTAAACAATGTGAACCGTTCCCCGGTGCTTGATGCCGTGGCGCCGGTCAGCGGAACAGAAAATGCGCCGTTGACTTTTACACTGACTGCCAGCGACCCGGACAAGGAAGACGAGAATAAACTGGTCTTTAGCTGTGCGAATCTGCCGGAGGGCGCGTCCCTGGATGCTCAAAACGGCGTGTTTGCCTGGACACCCTCGTTCCTGCAGGCCGGGCAATATGTGTTGAATTTTAAGGTGACCGACAGCGGCAATCTCTCCGCGGAACAGCAGGTTACGGTGACCATCGAAGATGTGAACCATCCGCCGGTGTTAAAGGAAATTCCGGCCCAGACGGTTAAAGAAAATGAGCAGATCCAATTCCAGGTGGAAGGCAGTGATCCGGACACCGACAATCAGTTGACCTACACAGCGCAGAATCTGCCGCAGGGGGCAACATTTGATCCGGCCAGCGGTTTGTTCCGTTGGACGCCCAATTATGAACAGGCCGGAGATTATTCCGTAACTTTTGTCGTATCGGACGGAAAGGAAAGCGCTCAGGTCACGGTGCCCATTAAGGTTGAAAACGTCAATCGCGCGCCTGAATTTACCGACATTTCGTCCCAGTCGGTAAAGGAAAACGAGACGCTTCGTTTTACCGTTCAGGCGCAAGACCCCGATGAGGGAAGTACGTTAAGCTTTAGTGCGGAAAACTTACCGGACGGCGCACAGTTCGATCCGGCCACGCAAACCTTTACCTGGCAGCCGGATTATTCCCAGTCTGGTAAATACACAGCACGTTTTACAGTCAGCGACGGAGAGTTAAGCGCGTCCAGGGAAGTAACGATTAACGTGGAAAACGTTAACCGCCCGCCGGAAATTGAAGGCCCTGCGTCCAAACAAGTCGAGGTGGGGCAGTCTCTGGAATTTAAATATGAAGGCAAAGACGCGGACAACGACGATTTGCGTTTTGAAGCTTCCGGATTGCCTGACGGAGCAAGCATGAGCGATGACGGCGAATTTCGCTGGACGCCGCAACCGGGTCAGGGTGGCTCCTACACCGTTACCGTAACCGTCAGCGACGGAACGGACAGCGCCTCGGCCTCAACAACCATCACCGTAACCGAGCAACCTGCTCCTGCGGATACAACCGGTCGGTAAACGGATTTCTAAAAGGACAAAGGGGCTGTCCCAAAAGGGGGCGGCCTTTTTTTATACTATTTTGCCCTCAATC
>CAZJNP010000272.1:0-4603 GCA_964547355.1 uncultured Calditrichaceae bacterium | reverse complement strand
CATTTATTCATGCCGTAATAGTTTAATTGGCAAAAGGAATTCTTTTATTGGGTGCAGACCGATTAGCTTTCAACAGGGAAGTCCAGCGCAAGCTGATTCATATTCTTTTTACAGCCATTCCTCTGATTTATTGGCTGGGCTGGGATAAAACAATTATTCTTTCGGTCTGCGTATTTTTAGCCGCTGGATTTTTAACTGCCGACCTTTTGCGGATGAAATTTCCCCTTGCCAAACGGTATTTCCTGATTATATTTTTAAAACTGTTAAGGGAAGATGAAATTAAAAAAGATTTAACCGGCGCCACATATTTATTTCTGGGAATGAGCGCTACGGTTTTTTTGTTCTCTAAAGAAGCGGCCGTTCCGGCTTTGTTTTTTGCGACCCTTGCAGATCCGGTGGCGGCGTTGGCAGGTAAGAGTTTCGGAAGACACCGGGTGTTCAATAAAACGGTGGAAGGGTTCGAAGGATTCTTTTTTACTGCCCTGATGATTGTGCTCATTTTTACGGATTTTGGCTTTTGGGGGTTAAGTGTCGCGTTAATTGCAGCGTTTATAGAATTACTTCCGTTAAGTTTGAGCGATAATTTGCTTATTCCGGTACTTTCGGGAATCCTATTTAGTTTAGCCGGCTAAGCGTGGCGCAGCGTTCATAAATTAAAATGTTATTGGGTTTTAAGACGGAGATAAAGCATTGAACAAACGAGTGATTTTACTGGCATTAGTGGTCATAGTTTCCAGTTCCTACGGACAATCGTTTAAAAAATATGCCGGTGAATTTCTTTATCTTGGCGCGGGAAGCCGGATTCTGGCCATGGGCAGCGCAGGCACTGCCGTAGCGAATGATGTTACCGCTACCTACTGGAACCCGGCCGGGCTTATGGAAGCAGAGGGTTTGCAGGTGGAGTTCATGCACAGCAAGCAGTTCATTAGTTCGGTTCAGAATAACTATCTGGCTGTTTCTATGCCGATCAACGATCAACAGGCACTGGGACTCTCTCTTTTCTATTTAACCGTAAACGGGATTAAAGACAGCCGCCTGGCGTTTAACGAGGCCGATCAGAAAGTGGATTATTCTCAGATTCGTATTTTTAACACCGGCGATTATGTAGCGGTTCTGTCTTATGCTTCCAGTTACAAAAACCGGATAAACTATGGAATCAACCTGAAAACCATTTTCAGAAATTACCACAGCGCCAAAGCGTTCGGGTTAGGCGTTGATTTTGGTTTAAAATATTTCTGGAAGAATCTGACCGCCGGACTGTTTTTGAGGGACGTTACCAGCACGGTATTGGCCTGGGACACCGGCACCAGAGAACTGATCACGCCCTCAGTGCGCTTTGGATTGAGCTATGTGCTTCGTATTCATTCTCTAAACCTGCAAATACAACCGGCAGCCGATTTTAACATTCTGCTGGAAAACAGACAATATGCCAGCCAGTTTCATTTGGGACCGCTAAGTCTGGATACATTCTGGGGTGCGGAAATCAAATACGGGCAATGGATCGCCTTGCGCGCCGGGCTGGATGATCTTAATCGATTTAATACGGGAATCGGCATTCAAATCCCAAAAATGTCATTCGATTATTCCTTTACGGCTTACCAAAGCGAATTGGGAGATATTCATCGCATTTCTGTTCACATTCAATTATTACGGAACACAAAATTGGAAAACGCTTCAAAATGAGGTATAAGGGAATAGGGGAAAAGCAATGAGAGGTAAAGGTGAAGAAAAAAAGTCGGGGCGAGAGGATTTGAACCTCCGACCTTACGGTCCCGAACCGTACGCGCTAACCGGACTGCGCTACGCCCCGATCTCTATTTTTTGAGATGCCAAATCTAAAGATATATTAGTCTGGAGTCAAATTTTTTAGCAGCAAATTAACATCTAACAAAACATATTTTCTTATTCCTTTTACACTTTGTTTCTTCAATAATCCTTCTTGCATACGAAATTAATTTTGCCTATCTTACCGCCTTATTTTCAAAGGAATTAAACGCATTTTAAGCGAAGGAGAATCAGCGCATGGCTTATCCTTTCGGAAAAATTGAAAAAAAGTGGCAGCGGTATTGGGAAGAAAATAAAACATTCAAAACACCCGATGAAATTCTAAAAGACAAACAAAAATATTATGTGCTGGACATGTTCCCGTATCCCAGCGGCGCAGGGCTGCACGTGGGACATCCGGAGGGATACACCGCAACGGATATTATGGCGCGTTACAAGAGAATGAAAGGCTTTAATGTGTTGCACCCCATGGGCTGGGACGCATTCGGGCTTCCGGCCGAACAATACGCCATCGAAACCGGCACTCATCCGCGGGTAACCACCGAAAAAAATATCGAGCGTTTTCGCGAACAGCTGAAAGTGCTTGGATTTTCGTATGATTGGGACCGGCAGGTGGATACCACCGATCCTAAATACTTCAAATGGACGCAATGGATTTTTCTGCAATTGTACAAAAAAGGATTGGCCTATTTAGCCGAAGTACCTGTGAATTGGTGTCCGGCTCTGGGAACCGTTTTAGCCAATGAGGAAGTGATCGACGGAAAGAGCGAGCGCGGCGGATATCCGGTGTACCGCCGGCCATTAAAACAGTGGATGCTGCGTATTACGGAATATGCGGATCGATTGCTGGAAGATTTGGAAGACCTGGATTGGCCGGAGAGTACCAAAGAAATGCAGCGCAACTGGATCGGTCGTTCGGAAGGCGCGGACGTGATTTTTCCGGTGCCGGGGCAGGAGGAGCACAAAATCGTGGTTTTTACCACCCGTCCGGATACGCTGTTCGGAGCGACCTATATGGTATTGGCGCCGGAGCATCCTCTCGTGAATGCCGTGACCACACCGGATCATCAGGAAGAAGTAAAGGCTTATCAGGAACAGGCCGCCCGAAAAACAGACCTGGAACGAACCGAATTACAAAAAGAAAAAACAGGCGTTTTCACCGGCGGCTATGCAATCAATCCTACAACTGGCGAAAAAATACCGATCTGGGTAGCCGATTATGTGCTGATCAGCTATGGCACCGGCGCGATCATGGCTGTTCCGGCTCATGACCAGCGCGATTACGAATTCGCTAAAAAATACAACTTACCGATTCGACAGGTGATTTCAGGGGGCGATATTTCCAAAGAGGCACACACGGGCGACGGCACGCTGATTAATTCAAGTAATGAGCGTTTCAGCATTAACGGGCTCAATGTGGCCGAAGCCAAAAAGAAAATCACAGCCTGGCTGGAAGAGCAGGGCATGGGTACATACAAGGTGAACTACAAACTTCGTGATTGGCTGTTTAGCCGTCAGCGGTATTGGGGAGAGCCTTTCCCTATTTTACATTCCGAAGACGGCGAAATCATTCCTCTGGATGAAAACGATCTTCCATTGGAGTTGCCGCCTATGAAGGATTTTAAACCGCAGCCGACCAAAGACCCGGAAGCGGAACCTCTGCCGCCTCTTTCCAGGGCCCCGGATGAGTGGAAATATGTGGAAATAAATGGTAAAAAATATAGAAGGGAATACAACACCATGCCCCAGTGGGCCGGCTCCTGTTGGTATTATCTCCGTTTTATCGATCCGCATAACGATCAGCAGATTGTCGATCCCGAAAAAGAAAAATACTGGATGCCGGTGGATTTGTACGTGGGAGGTGCGGAGCATTCCGTGCTTCATCTGCTTTACGCCAGATTCTGGCATAAGATGCTTTACGATATCGGTGTCGTTTCCACCAAAGAGCCATTCCAAAAACTGGTGCATCAGGGAATGATTTTGGGAGAAACTGAATACACGCTTTATGTGGATTCAACAGGGAAACCAGTTTCCGCTGAAGTTGTGGAGAACAACGGCACTCACAAGGAAACCGGCGAAAAGCTTTCCGGTAAACGCATTTCTGAAGAAGAGGTAATCAAAGAGGGCGATAAATTTGTTCTAAAAAAAGATCCGACAATTCAGATCGAAGCGCGGGCGTACAAAATGAGCAAAAGCCGTGGCAACGTGGTAAATCCCGACGACATCGTCGCAAATTATGGTGCGGATTCCCTGCGACTTTATGAAATGTTTATGGGCCCTCTAAAGGAGATGAAATCCTGGAGCATGAAAGGCGTGGAAGGCGTACATCGCTTCTTGAACCGTGTTTGGCGCCTGGTTATCGATGAGGAAAGTGATCAGATTACCAAAGAAATCAATGATACGCAGGCTACACCGGAACAGTTGCGCGAACTGCACAAGGCCATTAAAAAGGTAACCCATGACATCGAAAACATGGCCTTTAACACGGCCATTTCCGCGATGATGATTTTTGTTAACGAAGCTACTAAATGGGAAAGCCGGCCGCGTTCGATTGTAAGCACTTTTATGAAACTGCTGCATCCTTTTGCGCCGCATATCGCCGAAGAGTTGTGGGCAAGGTTAGGGAATAAAGATACCTTAGCTTACGAACCCTGGCCTGAATACAACGAAGAATATATTAAAGAAGACACTCAGGAGATCGTAATTCAGATTAACGGAAAACTGCGCGCCAATATGCAAGTACCGGTTGAACTTGCTGCGGATAAAGAGACACTTGAAAAAATGGCCCTGCAACAGGAAGGAGTCCAAAAGCGTATTG
>CAZJNP010000271.1:0-4621 GCA_964547355.1 uncultured Calditrichaceae bacterium | reverse complement strand
CAAAAACTGCCCCCACACCCTCCCGGCCCGGCCATAATCGTGCGCTGCGTTTTTGGAGTTTCACTAAACATACAAAAGCCTCCTTTAGTTATGTTTGTGTTAAATAATGGAGCAGCTCCCCATTAAATATTTAAGCCACTTACAAACGCCGCGGTTGCCGTTAATAACATCACCGGGAACCAGGCAAAAATTATTTTAAGTTCTATTTTTAAATAACCCATTTTCTGCAAAGTCAAAAATATCCCCTCGATGCCAATGATGAGTCCGCCAATACTGACCAGCAGAAGCTTTACCGGTAAACCATAATTTATAAACAAAACAATCGGTAGTATAAATACCAACAAACCGGAAATGCCATGCACCAAAGCCAAAACCAAAGCTGCTGTTTTTTCAGGTGCCGTAAAGCGAACCCATATGGATACAACATAGACAATACCAATCAGGATAGAATAGGAAAGGGTCATTTGCGGCAGGAAATCATTTACCAGGCCGATGGATAGCGTTGCGGGAATTAAAGTAGTCACTACCGGCACAAAACGATTGGTCAACAACTCAAAACCAAATAAAAGCAACATGATGCTTGCTAAAACCAACACGCCAAACGACACCGTATAAAATCCGGTGGATAGCACCGAATGATGTTCCATGCCGGTTACGATCTTAATCCCTGCCACATGTGCCGTAATTAAAAACAAAATCCTGTCCAAAACAGATATTTTGCGCACTACAGTGTTCCTATAGTCATCATTACCATTGCACCCAGCATAAATAGAGAAGCATATTTAAACAGTCCGAAATTTACTTTTTCCGAGGGGCGATATACACTAAGCAACGCCAAACCGATAATGCCCACAGCCAACACGGAAAGTAATCGCAGATAACCCCAGGAAAGCCCCAGTGCAAATGCGCCCACACCAATAGAGACAGCCGCCGCTACACTGGACAAAGCGATAATAATGCGTGTCGTCCGATAACCATACTGTGACGGAAAAGTGGGCACACCGGCATTTTGGTAATCCTGATAATAGCGCATGCTAAAGGTTAGAATATGCGTAGGAATCCAAAGTAAAATCGCCAAAGTAAACAAAATGCCGATGCCATCAATCTGTCCAGTACCCAAAACGCGCCCCGCCAGGATGGGCATACCGCCGGAGATACCGCCCCACACAATAGACCAGGCCGTCCGCCGCTTCAGCCAGATGGTGTAAACTACCACATCAATAAACAATCCGCCGAAAACCACTAAGGCAAATATAGGCGACAGCCAATAAGCCCAGGCCACGCCGAGGAAAGAAATCAGTAACCCAACAACCAACGCTTCCCTTGCATTAATTTTGCCTGCTGGCAGCGGACGGTGCGCCGTACGTTTCATACGGGCATCTATGTCCCGGTCGTAAACCATATTTAATATGGTGCTACCGCTTACCGCAAAAAACAGACTGCCCAACAGTCCTAACGTCATCTGCCAGTTGGTTACCGGACAGCGCGAACTGATAAAACCCGTAAATCCGGTAACCAAAAGCAATCCTGTTTGCAAACTCTTTATCAACGGCCAATATAGTTTCAGCTTGGCCAAAACAACCGTTCTGAGAAATGTGTTCTCTGACATTTGCTTCACCCATTCAACTCATGAATGTTTCTTTAATTGTTAATCTTTTGTATTTATTCCTCTGCCTTCGGCTGAACGTCCCGTGCGCAGCGAAATCCGATATACATGCTAAAAAATTCAGGTCCGGCGCTATTACGAGCCCAAACAAACAAATTATATTCGTAATTGGTGTGACTGCCGCCGCGCATATAACGATAGTGCATATTGGGATAATCGTCGCCGCACCACTGCCAGACATTGCCGGCCATATCGTACAGGCCATACGGACTGCGGTTGTCTTTGGTCTGGAAGCCATCATGACTTTGGCCGTTGTAAAATCCAACCGGAGTAGTGGTGATATCTTTGCCAAAAATCTCTTCGATCAGCGTGCGACTGCTGGCATAATTAGCGATGTCAGCAGAAATCTCTTCGCCCCAGGGGAAGGTACGCTCATCTGTACCCCGCGCCGCCTTTTCCCACTCGTTTTCCGTGGGCAAGCGCCATCCGTAAAACTCGGCATAACCATTTGCGCCATACCAAGTCACGTAGGTTACCGGATGATTCTCGTAACCTTTTACCACACTGAAAGTGCTGTCATTACGCAGGATGCGGATGCCGGGCTCAGAGATAATCATGTACGGTTTGTCTCCTGCCGGAATCTTAAACTCATGTTTATATCCGTCAAAAGGATCACCTTTATAGTATCCTTTTACCGTGTCTTGAACGATCTTGATTTTACCTGCGGCTAACGCTTCCGTTAAAAACCTGGCGTACTGGGCATTGGTCACATCCGTAATCATGATCTCGTATGGATGTTCTATGGTGGTCGGATGCCGGTGCTGCCCTTTTAAAAACTCTCCTGCCGGTATTTGTACCCATGCTTCGGTATCTACACCTGTATCCACATAAGGGATGGCTGTTACCTTATCGCTTTTTTGCGCATAACAGGAAACAGCAAACAGAAAAATAAGAGATGATATGATATAGGCTGCTCGTTTCATTATTTCACCTCCTCTACATTGGCGTCTTTTACAGGAGTGGCCGGGAATATGCGCTTGATATCCAATTCCGGATTTGCCGCTTCCTTCTTCCAAAGACCGTCTTGATTAAATAAATCGAACAGGCGCCATCCCAGAAAAAGGGCTAACATAATCAGAATGGCCCCAAGACCGAAATCCATCAACAGCATAGTGCCGTTTACAATCGGGCGCTCAAAATATTCCGTAACAAACAGTCGTTTCATTGAAAAAATTGTAGCTGAGGCAAAGGCGATATCCGAGGCTATTAGTAATATCCAGCCAAACCATTTGCGGACCTTGCCCTTCATCCCCGAAAGATCGGCATAATACATGACAATAATAGTGGCTATCAATGCGGCCAGAATATGCCAGTGACCGGTTAAGGTGATACGTTCCTCGCGCGCCGGCCATACGCGAAATATCTTCTCCAATTTAATAGCCATGAATATACCCACGCCGCTTACCGTAAAGTTCATAAAAACCATTTGCCAGCCCGGGCCGAATTTGAGCGGATCGTGCAGCATTGCTTTTAATTTTTGAATGAATGTCGGATTTTCGATGCCTAATTCCTCTATTCGGTCGTGAATTATTTTTTTCCATGAATATACAACGTATAACAATGCAGCCAGCATCACACCTACAGAACCAACGTAAATGGTATTATGTGCCCATGGAAGCCACACAATGGACAAGGCGCCAATCGTCAAAACGATAGATCCGGGAATCATTAGATACATGGCCCATTTATGTAAAGCGCCTTTAAAGTCTAACCAACGGCCTACGACCAGAGTAATAGCTACAGCAACCAACGACAGCATGATGTGCAAATGCCCGATGATCGCATGTTCCAGGTGCGTTTTATGCGGGTTTCGTATCAGGTTTTCTGCCAGAAAAGTCTCATGTCCGTTACTCCAGTACGAACCGGTAACTGCGCCCCACGTGGCGGATAGGAGAGTCATTACAGTCATTGTGAAAAAAGCAACCCGTTCCAGATCCAAACCAGACTTGGTGTGAGCGTAGTCGCTGTCCGCGGAAAGGTAATATTCTTTTTTCCACGGCCACAATGCGACGGCAAGAGAAACACCGGCAAAAAATACTAACGACTGACCAACTAAGAACAGGCCATGAAAAATATAAGCATGGCCGAAATACGCAAACCACAATCCGAAAATCATGGCAGTAAGATAGCCAACCGTGATCAGACCGTTAATATTTGCCTGCTGATGCTTTTTCATGGGCACGATCGATGTAATAAAATACACTTCGATGGCCAGCACCGCCATGGCAATGGTGTGATACAGCATAATGATGCGGCCTTCGCGCTGCCAGTGGTTAAGGTCCATGCCCAACAGCTTAACGGTAATGTCCTTTACACCCCACTCTACCATAGGGCCGGAGAGCGTTCCCCAGATAGCTGTAACTAAAGCTATCATAGAAATCGACACCAGAACCAGCCCCTTTGTGGAGCGGAAAAGATATTGAAACCTGTTCATACTGTGTCTCCTTTTCAAGATAAGTTAATTTTAAGTCATTTAAGCTTGTCTGTAAACATTTACTTACTTTTCATAAAAAAAAAGCTAACATCGCAACAGTTCTTTCAAATTCTCGAGCAACCGTTGCCCGGCGGCATTCAAGTCGAAGTTGTGGCCGTCCAAGCGCCACCTAGTAACCAGATAACGCATCGAACCAATGATGATATAAATGGTTTCTTCTATCGATATATCTTCTCTTATTTCTTTTTTGGTAATACCTTTTTCAAGAATGATGCGCAGCGTTTCCTCATGCATTTTTAAAAATGTATTAACTTCGCTGGACAAACGCTTATGATTCTGAAAAATACTTTCGGAGAAAATAACCGCGGCTACCGCCGGTTTTTTTGTAAAATACTTTAATCGATATAAAAATATGTCCTCAAACTGCTGAAGAGCCGAAAGCTCTGAATTCTTCACTTCATCCAGATTTTTTCTGTCTTCATCCTTGAACATTAACAGTATGCTTAATAGAATATCTATTT
>CAZJNP010000270.1:0-4624 GCA_964547355.1 uncultured Calditrichaceae bacterium | reverse complement strand
GCTGGTTTTTTCTCAGCAATATCTATGGCCCACCAACGCCAGCCCCTACATGACGTCCTCCTTTTGCGAATACCGGCCCGGCCATTACCATTCGGCCATCGATATAAAAACCTGGAACCGCGAGGGATATCCCATTTACGCCGTAGAAGACGGTTCCATTTACAAAATACGTGTTTCTCCTTTTGGATACGGGAAAGTGCTCTATCTGAAATTAAAGGACGGCCGCCTGGCGGTATATGGTCATCTGCAAAAATTTACACCCGAAATTGATCGCATCATTCGCAAACTTCAAATAAAAAACAAACGTTATTCTGTCACATGGAAGCCTAAATCCTGGCCGGTAAAAAAAGGCCAAGTGCTGGGCTTTACCGGACAAACCGGTATTGGCGTGCCGCATCTGCACTTCGAAATCCGCAGTGATGAGAACCACCCCATGAATCCACTTCGATTTTATCCTCAGGTTCAGGATCACCTTGCGCCCCGGTTGCAGTCTCTGCTGGTCATTCCGCAAAACGCGCAAAGCCGTGTAAATCAAACTTTTCTACCCCAGGTAATTCCTTTACAGGAAAAAAGCCCCGGGCATTATGTGCTCAGCCGGCCCATCCATGCTTTTGGTGAGATCGGCCTTGCCCTGCACGGCTATGACCGGGCTGACGGGGTTTACAATAAATTTTCCTTTTATACCATGGCGTTGGATGTAAATAAGATACCTGTTTTCAAGCTTCGTTATGATACGCTGGATTTCACTCTGACCCGGCAGGTGGACGTGGAAATCTACTACCCCTTTAAGGCAGATTCCGGCAAAGTTTTCCACAAGCTTTACATCGAACCGTACAACAAACTACCCTTTTACCGTCGGGAACTGGGTACGGGTCTGATTCAGGTGTGGAAAGATACCGTTGCGTTCCAGATTATTGTCAGCGATTTTTTTGGCAATCAATCGCTGGTGGAAGGGAAAATCGTTCCCCGGCCAGAAGCGTTCTTTGCCCTGACCCTGAACAATCGTTTGCCTGAACTAGCTCTTTTAAACCTGGTTCTGCCACGCGGTTTGAATTTCCTGCGCTTCTTCTATGATGCGCCCGGGCATTCCTGGCAGTCGGCAGAGTATTTCGAGATTCTGCGGCGTCAATACTATCCGGTTCGTCAGGAGATGCTGGTGCGCCTGCCGCTGCCGGCGGAATTTAACAGCCGAGTCAAAATTCAATTCGGGCAAAACCGTACCCCGGCATACGAACGGATCATCTCCCTTAAATCGGTACCGCATAAAGAAACCCGCTTTAATGTCCGGTTTTTAAACAATCGGCTGGTTTTAGCCGTGCGTCCGCCCCTGAGCCTGCCGAATATGCGCCTGGTAATGCAAACCACAGAACGCCATTTCGATCTTCCGCTGCTGTACAATCCACAGGAATGGCAAGCGGTATTGCCGGCACGTTTGATCCCGGCGGATACCTTTCGCGTTACACTGGAAGCCGATGGCCACGCCCTGTTCGATACCAGCCTGTCTGTGTTTCAAATCCCTCCCGGCCAAAGTAGTGTCTTTAGTTTTTTTCAGGACACACTTCAAATCGCCGCAGTGCCGGCCAGCGTTTACGATACCCTGCTTTTTAGCCCGGCAGTGCTAACGATTCCAGATTCCATCGCCCGGCGCCGGAATATCCTTTCGCATATGTTTCGCTTTCAAAATGCCAGTTGCGTCCTT
This sequence comes from uncultured Calditrichaceae bacterium, assembly GCA_964547355.1. Lineage (GTDB taxonomy): Bacteria > Calditrichota > Calditrichia > Calditrichales > Calditrichaceae > CAZJNP01. The sequence continues at coordinate 2,925 of CAZJNP010000270.1, read as the reverse complement.
AAAAAGCCGCTTGAGGTTCGGATAAAAATTCAAAACAACCACTACTTCTGGCGGCAGCTTGGCCTGTATGCACTGGACAATGAGGGCGAGTTGCATTATCTTGGCGGAGAGGCCGATTCGCTCGCAGGGATCATTTCCGGAAGGGTTCACCGACTGCAAACCATGGTTTGCGCGGCAGACACCGTTGCGCCTGATATCAAAATTCTACAGCCAGCAGCAAAGCGCGCTTTGTCCGAATTGAGCCTGATCCAATTTGAGCTGGACGATTCCTTATCAGGCATCGGCAGCGAAACGAATATAGCCATTACCATTGACGACCGTTTTGTAGTGCCCGAATGGGACCCGGAGCGCCATGTGGTTGTCGGCCGGCCGCACTGGAAACTGGAGCCGGGCAGCCATCTGTTAAAAATTCGCGTAACCGATCAGGCCGGAAATGTGGGCACCAAAAGCGTATCTGTTCAAATAAAATAAACGACTGGCAACCCAAAAACAGTGAGCCGTTTTCATGATTCCAATCGCAGACGAAAGCCCTAAAGGTTATGTTCCTTTTGTCAATTACACCATCATCGCTCTGAATATTTTTGTCTTTCTTTTCTGGGAACAAACCACCGTAGCTTTTTTCCAGATATACGGACTGATACCAGCGCGTTTTTTTGCTTATCCGCTGGACTTGCACAATTACGCCACCATCTTCACTTCTATGTTCATGCACGGCGGCTTCGGGCATTTGTTCGGCAATATGCTATATTTATGGATCTTCGGTGATAATATCGAATACACCGTAGGACACTTCCGTTATCTGGTTTTCTATCTGACGGTAGGCATCAGCGCCGCATTGTTTCAGACGCTGGCATTTCCAAACTCCATGGTGCCTATGGTGGGCGCAAGCGGCGCCATTTCAGGCGTGCTCGGGGCTTATCTGGTAAAATATCCTGCCAACAGAATTTCCATTTTATTCTTTTTCTTCTTTATTATTCGCATCATAAAAGTACCGGCGGCCATTGTTCTTTCGCTGTGGTTCTTTTTTCAGCTCTGGAACGGGTACCTTAATTTTACCGTGCAGAGCACCGAAGGCGTGGCATGGTTCGCACACATCGGAGGTTTCGTGGCCGGTTTTATTTTAATTAAGATGTTTGAACGTTATCCCAGACGATGAATCCGTTAAAAACCCATTTCAGCTATCCCAAATTTGCCGACGATTCCTATCGCATTCTACTGCTGTATAACAACTATTTTTTACAGCCGGAAACGGCAGAAGCTTTATCCTATTTGGGGCATAATGTGCGCCTGTTTCCCCTGGGACAGGATGCGAAACAGTTGCTGTCCGATCTGCTTAAAACCTGTGTTGAATTCCGGCCGGACGCGATCATGACCATGAATCACTTTGGATTCGATCATGAAGGGGAAATTGCCCGGGTCCTGGCGCAGCTTAATATCCCGGTCATCGTATGGTATCTGGACGATTTCCGTTTCATCATTCCCGACGCCCGGCCTCTGGCGCAGCCTAATGTACTTTTAGCTACCATCGAACAACAGGACCTAAAGCCATTACGCGCCTACGGATTCCAACACGTGCTCTATCTTCCCACAGCCAGCGCGCTAAATCCTGGGAATGCTTACCTGAACAAAGAGTATGATTTTCTAAAGAATGCCATAAGTTTTGTCGGCAACAGTTTTAAAACGACAAAACAAAAATGGTGCCGTCCCGGCTATGACGATTTCATTAAAGCGTTGCCGATTTCCGAGTGGCTCAAAACCCGCCGTCCTTATTTTTTAGACTTCTGCCGCCAAAAACAGAATCACTATTTCAAACGCGATCAGGATTTTAATCACTATGTGGGATACGCGGCGGCGGAAACCACCCGGCGCTACCGTCTTTTGGCGCTGCAATCCCTGAACGATCAATTTCTGCATGTGTTTGGCGATGACCACTGGCGCGAAATGTGTTTGCAGGCTGCATTTCATCCTCCGGTGCACAATATTCGCGTAGCACCGTTTATTTTTGCCGGTTCCGCTATTAATATCAATCTGACCAGTTGCCAGCTGCGCACCGCCGTTAATCTTCGGGTGTTTGACGTACCCGCGGCAGGCGGCTTTCTGCTCACCGACTGGCAGGAAGGGCTTACCGATCTGTTTGACGTTGAAGAGGAGATGGCCGTTTTTCATTCCACGGAAGAATTGAAGGACAAAACCCGCTATTATCTGAAACATCCGCAGGCACGGGAACGCATTATCCGCAAGGCCCGGCTTCGGGTTCAAAAAGACCATTTACTATATATGCGGTTGGATCAATTGTTACGGCAGGCTAAAAAGATTTTCGCCTGAAAAGGTTCAAAATAAAAAAACCCCGACCAAATACCTGATCGGGGTTCTTGCTAAGCTCTTTTTTAAGGTCAGATCTTAGAGACGTGCATGGCCTGCAGGCCTTTGGGTCCCTGTCCGACTTCGAATTCTACCTGATCGCCTTCTTCCAGCGTTCTGTAACCGCTGCCTTCGATGGCATTGTAATGGACGAATACATCATCGCCTTCTTCTCTGGTGATAAAACCGTAGCCCTTAGAGCTGTTAAACCATTTGACAGTTCCTTTTTCCATCTGAACTATCTCCTTACCTAAAAAATAAACATTTGGTACATCTGTGTTCTCGACCTATTCCGTGCGAAGAAAGTCTTTAGCAACCTTGTGGGGTAACTCCGCAGTTCCTTCTTCTTGTTTTACTAGTGCCGACTTACAAAGCCTTATCACCAAAACAGAAAGGCGGAAAAACATGTACAATTAATTGCGACAGCAAAGTACGGCAATAATTCTCGCAATGCAAATTTAATTGTACCGCATATAAATTAGGTAATATGGGAAACAGGGTATACGGGAATAGGGATATAAGGAAATATTGGAATACAGAGGACGATCTCCTTATCCTATACCT
>CAZJNP010000269.1:0-4631 GCA_964547355.1 uncultured Calditrichaceae bacterium | reverse complement strand
CATCTGGCCAGACCGGAACGCCGTAAGCAAGTGGGAAATGGATTGGTCTTGATTTTTTTGGGATTACTCTTTCTGGGCAATAATTTGGAAATCTTCTTTCTTGATTTTTCCGTCATCTGGCCTGTGTTTTTAATTTTTGCCGGAATTATTTTAATCCTTAATTACAAGAGCGGCGTACAAACGGGCCCGAGCAACAGCGATTTTATCAATCTCTCATTTATTCTGGGCGGCGGAGAGCATTATTTTACTTCCAAACAATTAAAGGGAGGAAAAATCTCGGCCATTCTGGGCGGTGGAAGTATTGATTTTAGCCGGTCGGACATGCTGGAAAATGAGCTGGTCTTGGAGGTTTTTGCTTTTATGGGCGGCATCGAACTGCGCGTGCCCGATCACTGGCATGTCAATATCCAGGCAACTCCGATTTTGGGCGGGGTTGAAAATAAAACAATACGGACCGGCGATGCCAATTTACCGGGGAAAACACTTATCCTTAAGGGTGAGGCCATAATGGGCGGAATTGAGGTAAAAAATTGACAGAATGCAATTAAAGTTCTTTGAAAGGGTTGATGATCTCAAACTTTTTTTCGGGAGGTGATACATACCCGCATGAGTGTTATTTTCTGTTTGAGTTGACATGCGGAGCAATCTATATTTAAGCAAAAGTAAGAGAACGAGTATGAGCAGAAGCAGGAGGACGTGCAGAAAGTAGAAGAGTTCCTCAACCGGCAGAAAAAAGTGCTCCAGATGGCTTCTTGATAGTAAGATCGTAACGGCCAAACAATTTTGTCTGGCTATCTACCAAAAACCGCAACATGAAGGACCTGTTACTCCTTGATCCAAAAGAGTTAAATGGACGTTAGGGGCCGAAAAATTAAAAAGATTACGGTACAGGCTAACATATCACTGGTAACTCCAGCCGCCTACCGGCTCTTGCGGGGCTTCAGACCAACCCTTCCGGGTAAAGCCCACAGACGGTGTGCGGTTAGTGCCGCTTCACGACCCTGAAGGCCGTGTTAGGCAGACGCTGTCGGTGGTTTGGCAGGCAGGCTAAATTTCATGCGTTCAATAAAAAAGGATTTTGATCAGGTTTAACCGAGGGCCGCCGTCATTATTCGATCTTAAACGGTTCGCTGGCCATCGGAAATCTGTAAAATCAGAACAGAAAACACAAAATGAATAGCCAAGGAATACCTCATTAGAGGACAGTGGTAAATTTGGGGGGACATTCAGCAAATAATTTTGTTTATTGAAAATGTTTATTTTAAAACCACAAATAACGCTAATTCCAATACAGTGAATGGGAAAAAAGTACGCGACAATTCATAAAATTCGTGGACGGTTTTTTTGTAAAGAGGAATCATGAATAATCGTCAAAATTTAGCGTAGTTTTTTCCTGCTGATTGCGCTTACTGTGTTACCACCCAGTTTTTTGATTACCTTCTGAATTTTCAGTATATTAATCCGCATTATACAACAACAGACCTAACATTATTCATCAAGGAGTAGTTATGCTTAAGAATCACCCCAAGGGTTTAATGACTCTGTTCTTTACGGAAATGTGGGAACGCTTCGGGTTTTACACCATGCTGGCGGTGTTTACGCTTTACATGGACGAGACGCTCGGCTGGAGCGATGCCTACAAAGGTCAGGTATATGGATTGTATCTGGGTTTTGTTTACTTCACTCCGATTGCTGGCGGATGGATTGCCGACCGTTTTTTAGGATACCGTAAAACGATTATGCTGGGCGCGGTTATTCTGGGAATCGGGTATTTTGCTTTGGCTTTTTCCGGCGTTAACCGCATCTGGCTTTTTTATCTGGCCTTAGCGGTAATGGTAATCGGAAACGGCCTGTTTAAAGCCAATATCTCTGTTTTGGTGGGCAATTTATATGAAATGGGCAGCCCGTACAAAGACGCCGGTTACAATATTTTTTACATGGGCATTAACGTGGGCGCGCTGCTTGCCCCGTTGGCGGCCACGTATCTGCACGACATCTTCGGAACGTACAACGCCGCTTTTGTGGCTTCGGCAATCGGTATGGCGCTTTCGTTGGTGATCTTTGAGATATGGAAAAGCCGCTACATGCACGCGGACCATGCCAGCGCAGCAAACAAGGCCAACAAACCGGTGGTGGATCACCTGGATCCTTCCAAAGAAAAAGAGCGCATTGTGGCGCTGCTGATTGTTTTTGGCGTGGTGATTTTTTTCTGGATGTCTTTCCACCAGAACGGTTTTGCCCTGACCCTGTTCGCCCAGCGTTCCACAGTCGACCAGTACCGCATCGATGAAGACGACGTTCAAGACTGGCAAGGTTTTAAGCAGGCCGTCTTGCAGGACAGCGTTCCTCTGTCGGAAAAACTGGCCGCCGCGCAGGTCGGCGACGTGGTCAATGAACAAAACCTGGACAAGCTGAACCGGCTGCTTCTGGACCCATTCTTGTTTTATGTGAACGGAAAACGCGTGCAGCTTTTACCCTTTGAGAATACGCCGGACGATCAGTTGAAAAAGCCATTCATGTTTGGCATTCAGATTCCGGACAATTATAAAATTCATCTCAAAAAACTGGCCAAGTCGCTGGATGCGCTGGTGGCCGCCAACAAAACGGCTAAATTAGAAGAAGAAAAACGCAGTTTCCGCATCCTGAACCGCGAACTGCTAACCACCCGTTATCCGCAGGTAAAAGAAGGCTACTACTTACTAAACGCCGAGACCTACGCCACATTCAATCCGCTGTTTATTCTGTTGCTCACGCCTTTTGTGGTGGGCTTTTTTAACTGGCTGCGCAAAAGGGAGAAAGAACCCAGCACACCGGCAAAGATCGGTATTGGTATGTTCATTTCCGGCCTGGCTATGATTGTCATGGTGATTGCTTCCCATCTGGGTGGGAATCTGGATGCGAATAATATGAGCCCGTCCTGGTTAATTTCTTCTTATTTCATCGTAACCATCGGGGAATTATTCCTCAGTCCCATGGGATTGTCTTTTGTGTCCAAAGTGGCCCCGGCGCGTATGCGTGGCTTGATGATGGGCGGATGGTTCGGCGCCACCGCCATCGGCAATTATCTGTCCGGTTTTATCGGCAGTTTTTACAACAAACTCTCCCACGAAAGCTTCTTTGGCATTCTGGTGATTCTGCTCTTTCTCTCTGCGCTGATGATTCGCCTGGTGCTAAATAAATTAAAGCACGCCACGGAAGGCACCTGATCCGAATATTATGAGCCCGTCCTGAAGCGACGGGCTTTTTAGTTTTAAGGGACGGGGGAAAGATTTAAGGGGGAGGTTATTTGGTTGTAATTGGTTATTAGGTTATTGGTTGTTGGATTCTGATCGAGGTTCCCGTTCCTTATTCTATAAAACCACAGCCAACCGAAAACCGACAACAGATAACTGAAAACTGACAAATGAAGACAGGAACTGGGAATTAGTTATTGAGTTGTTAAGTTATTGGGTTATTAGGAACTTGGAACTGACAACTGAAAACCGATAACTCAAAACCGAAAAAGGGACCTTTAAACTGGGAATTTACCATCCTTGGCCCTTTAAAACCGACAACCGACGACTGACAACCGAAAACCAATTCAAAATTCAAAATTCAAAATTTCATCGGCCCTCGACCCTTAGTCCCCTCCATCTAAATTTGCCATTGGACTAAATATATCCTAAAATTAGGCGCTTTGATTATCAAGGGACAAAATCATGGAATCGTTTAAAGAGCAACTAAAAAAAGCCCGGCAACTGCTGGAATCCGAAGACTATAAACAGGCCTCGCGGGCGTATCTGGAAGCGCTAAAAAACGTGCCGGACGACGAGCAGCGGGGATACATCTGGGCGGAACTCAGCTGGATTTTTTACAAAATGGGCTCTTACCAAAGCGCCATCGACGCCGCTAAAAACGCCTTGCAGTACCATCAGAATTATCGGGCGCAGGAAGACCTGTACCGCGTCATCGGCTTTTCCTGCCTACAACTGAATAATGACCAGTGCGCCATCGAATATCTGGAAAAATCCATCGCCATCGACCGGGAATCTGCCAAGCAGCAGGTAGCGCTGTACGAGTTGGGAAAACTCTATTTTAAGCACCAGGCGCATCAGAAAGCACTTCAGATATTCGATGAAATCGATCCCTATTTCTATCAGAATAATGCGGAATACTGGTTATCCATTTTATTTTACAAAGGATTTATTTACTACTATCAAAACGAACTCGAAAAGAGCGAACAAATCTTTGAAGATTTGCTGGAAAACAGCGACGATAAAACGCGAAAGGCCACAGCGCTTTACGGCCTGGCGTACATCACCTTTAAGAAAAAACAGTATCTGCAAACCATCAATCTGTGTGAAGCGGTTGCGGCCAATGATCCGGACTTTTTTGACATGGAAACGATCGGTTTTTTAACCGCGGCGTCGTTTTATCATCTGGGGCGCGAGGACGTTTTTGACAAGTACTACGAACAGTTGCGCCTCAAGTATCCGAACGGCCGTTACGCTGAAGAACTGGAGAAGCTGAAAGCTTCACGACACAATTGAAGAACACGCACTCAATTTTGCTGTCGCTGGGAACGAATTTTCTTTGGCAACGTTATTCCATACGAAAAAACATCCGCTTATCGGGCGGTTATGATCATTACC
>CAZJNP010000268.1:0-4641 GCA_964547355.1 uncultured Calditrichaceae bacterium | reverse complement strand
GCTTGCATGTAGCTGCCATCTTATTCTTTTTCTGATTACTTTTTCCTAATTTTAAAGGATTTCCATGATAAAAATTTCAAATAAACGGTTTAATTATATTCTGATTTTTGTTTCCTTGGTTTCCTGCGTTCCATTGCGCAAGGGAGAAAAAACCGTTTCCTCGCCGCTTTTGAATACCTACCAAAAGGGACTAGCTGCCCTTGAAGAAGGCGATTACGTTCAGGCTGAGGCTTTGTTCAAACTGGCGTTGCGCGATTCCACCTCATTTGCACCGGCGTACATTGGGTTGGCGCGTACTTTTTTTCTGGAAAAAAACTATAACCGGGCCGAGCAGGCTGTCAATAAAGCACTCCAAATCGAACCGTTCCATCCGGTAGCACTTTTTTTACGAGCAAAAATATATTACCGCATCGGCGCTTGGGATTTTGCATTGGAAGATATTTCCAACTGCCTTAAAAATGATGGATTCAGTGCCAGAGAAGATTTAACGGTAACGGCACGCCTGCTTAAGGCCAGGATTTATTTTGACACAGGGCAATTTGCCAGAGCAAAGTTGAATTACAAAAAGGTGCTGCGTCTTGCGCCGGGTCATCCCCAGGCCATGCGTGGTTTGCAGCAAACGGAAAAAGTCCTAACCCTACTTGACGGAAAATCAGCGCGTTTTGCAAAAATTGTCGCTGCCGCTCAGATCACCAGGGGCGATTTGGCGGTTATTTTAAAAGAAGAATTATCCGCAGTGCGTCTGGATTCCTTGCCAAAAGATTCCGCTTTTTCCATCCCCCGGGATGTTTATCCCTCCTTGCCGGAATTTGAGAGCATTGTTTTTACCCTGCGCAATGATTGGCTTCCCATTTTACCGGACAGTACCTTCCGCCCCGCCGATACGGTGGATCGCGCTGAGCTGGCGCTTTTTGAGCTTAAGATTTTAAAGGCCTTTCATACGGAACTGCCGAAAAGCGCGTTGGAACTGCAAATATTCAAGGATATTCCGCCCACCGATCCACTTTATTTTGCTGTTCAGATGGCAGATTGGTACGATGGTTTGCCGTTTATTAGCGGAGAAGAGTTTTCGTCCCGGGAAAAAGTTACCGGATACCAGGCGGTTCTCAGCATCCAGCAATTGAAAGCGGCATTAAAAACGGCGCTCTTTCCAGCGCACCCGAAACGGTAAAAAGGCCAGCGCAGGGAATATAAGCAGGTAGATGAGATGAAAAATCTGAAACAGGAAAAAATATTTTTGCAATCTGGACATGTTTAGTGCCCGCAGTGCGCGTTTGATGATCAGATAATTTACGCCCAAAACCATGCCAATCCCCAGAGCAACCGGAGTATTCCAGCGGCTGAAAACAAAGGAGAGCAAAACAAACAGATGTGTTAGCACAGACAGCCCCATAATTAGGTAGCCGAAAAAACGCGCCTTACGACCGCCTTTAACCCACCGCAAACGCTGCATGAAAAACGACCGGAAATTCCTGGACGGATAACTGAAAATCGCGGCTTCCGGGTCTAAGGTGTAACGAATCTGCCAACCGCCTTGTTTGTCCAGCGCTCGCATAAGAGCGAAATCTTCTGTTAAGGAAAATCCGATGGCTTTAAATCCGCCCACGGCATCATAAGCCGCTTTTCTGAATCCGAAATTGTTGCCCAGAATCGAAATGGGTTTACCGGCATGGCAGGCGAAAGAGGCGATGGACTGCAGAAACAGCCAGTCCAGAGCCTGCACTTTTCCAAATAAACCGGAGCGATATTCCATCGGTGGTTTGGTGTATTCAGTAGGTTCCAGCATGGTTAGACCGCCGACCATTCCAACCGTTTCGGCGTAGTAGGTCATATGGGTCTCGATCCACTTTGGCGGCACTATGCAGTCCGCGTCGGTAATCAGAATATATTCAGCTTTCACCAGATCAAGCGCCTGCGCCAAAGCGTTCATCTTACCTTTGAGCCCGTTTTTGTCTTCCCTGATTTCAATCAGATGAAAATGCTCGTTCATCTTAATAAAGGGATTGGCTTGCTGAACGGAACGATCCGTGGAACGGTCGTTGATGACGTACACGTCAAATAAATGGGTCGGATAGGTTTGATTTTTTAAGGATTGCAAACAACCGGCGATGGTTTGCTCTTCATTGCGCATGGCCACCAGAACAGCGACTTTAGGTAGCCGGCGCGGAGCCTTTTTTCCGGGAGGGCTTTGGCTGATCAGGTAGAGCGCGGTGAAAAAATAGGCCATGCCTAAAACAAAAGTGGCAAAGCTGATAGAATCGAAACCTGTCATCGCTCGCTGACCTGTTCCAATGCGGGTTTTTGAATGCCGGCTTCCACGGTGTCTTCTGCCCAGCGGAAGCGCTTAAACTGTCCTAAAAATCCGAAAAAAATAACATAAGGTACATGTAATACAAAAGCGATCGGAAAAAAGATGAGATGCCGTTTGTCGTTGATGAATTCCGCCGCTTTTTGCATAAAATGAAATTCCGCCAGGGCCTTGGCGGCCAGTGTAAATAAGATCATCGGGAAAAAGACGGGGTAAAAAAAAGCAAACACCACACCTGCCAGCAGGCTGAGATTAAACAGGTAGTACGTCACCAGCGCCGCCGTAACTTTAACAGGATAACTGAATCCTTTACTGGCGTAACGTGTGCGCTGATGCAGAAATTTACTCCATAGTTGTGGCGGATTGTTGTACACATGACTTTCGGCATCCGCGGCATATTTGATCTTGTATTTCCTGGCTTCCCGCACCCGGGTTAAAAACAGGTCGTCGTCGCCGGAGATGTAACGTTTATATTCCCCAAAACCGCCGATCTCCAGGTATAATTTTTTGCGGTACGCCATATTTGTGCCCACGCAGGTTACGGGAAAGCCCAGTCCTGTAGTGGCGGCGGCCACGGCGGCATGGGAGAGATATTCCAGCGCTAACAAGCGCTTGATTTTATGATGGGCCGGTTTAACCGCATAAGGCGCATAGCCGATGACCATATCGGTATCGTCGGTGAAATAGGAGACCATCGTGCGTGCCCAGTTTTTGCCGGGGCGTCCGTCGGCGTCGGTGAGCAGGATGATCTCGCCGCGTGCTCTGCGGATACCGGTGTCGATGGCCCGTTTTTTAGGCGCCATTTCCGGACTGCGGTCTGTAATGGAGATGTACCGAAAACGGGAATCCTTTTGCGCTGCTTCCGAAATGAGCTTAAGCGTTAAGTCCGTGGACCGGTCGTCGATCAGGATGAATTCGATTTTTTCGTCAGGATAGTTTTGTTCGCTTAGCCGGCGGATGCAATCTGGCAGGTTTTTTTGCTCGTTATGGGCCGATACAATCACAGATACAAAAGGGAGTTCCTCGCTGCGGGTTTGCTTTTTCAGGAAGAAAAAACCACGGCTTAAGTATAAAATAAAAGCGCAATAAAACAGTGTAACAAAAAAAAGTCCGAAGTAAAACAATTGTAATTCAACCATCGGGGGATTCCTGTCTCGTTAAGAAATGAAATTTAAGGGCAGTGTGTGATTTTTCAAAATTTAGATGCAAGGCATGGTGTTGAAAATGGGCACGAAAACAGCAAAATATTTAATAAGTTATTTTTGAAGTAGAACGCACAGGAATGTAAATCGGATGAATTTCGTTCGTAGCTTAAAATTGCTGATTAAATGGAATCACAGACATGAAACTAGTATTAGTATATGTATTCATTATTGCCGGCCTGTTCGTTTTTTGCCAAAATGAAAAAAATCATAAAAATAAAGAGAAGACAATGCATAAACACACCAATCGCTTAATCAATGAAACCAGTCCATACTTGCGACAGCATGCCCACAATCCGGTGGATTGGTATCCCTGGGGTGAGGAAGCTTTTGAAAAAGCCCGAAAGGAAAACAAACCTATTCTGCTCAGCGTCGGTTATGCGGCCTGTCACTGGTGCCATGTGATGGAAAAGGAGTCCTTTGAGAATGAGGAAATCGCCGCCTTGATGAACCAGCTGTTCGTGAACATCAAAGTGGACCGCGAAGAACGCCCGGATGTGGATCGGGTATACATGCATTTTTTGCAAATGTTTACCGGCAGCGGCGGCTGGCCTATGACCGTATTCCTGACTCCCGATAAAAAACCCTTTTACGGCGGCACGTATTTCCCCCCGCAAGACCGCTACGGCAAACCCGGATTCAAACGGCTGCTGCAAATGGTCAGCGATTTTTATCATAATCAGAAAGAGGATTTAAAGAAGAATCTGGATCAGGTTGAAAGCGGATTCCGATTACAGTTAGCAGAAGAAAGATCGGGCACCATTCCCGGTAAAGAAGATTTTTCTCGGGCGGTGGAGGAATTAATGCGCTATTATGATCCGGAATACGGCGGAATCGGCAGGGCCCCAAAATTCCCGGCCGCCGAAGCGTTGTTTCTTTTACTGCGCAAATATCGAAACGACAATGATACCGACGCCCTGCACATGGTGACCTTTACGCTGCGCAAAATGGCCCGGGGCGGTATCTACGACCATATTGGCGGTGGTTTCGCACGCTATTCCGTGGATAATCAATGGCTGGTGCCACATTTCGAAAAAATGCTCTATGACAACGCCCAGTTAACCAGGCTTTATTTGGCCGCATTTCAGGCCACGGGAGACTCTTTTTTCCTGGACGTGGCAAGGGATATTC
>CAZJNP010000267.1:0-4646 GCA_964547355.1 uncultured Calditrichaceae bacterium | reverse complement strand
CCCATTATTCTTGCCGGACTTATTTTTTCTGCTCATTTATTACGCATTTACGGCGTTTATCCGGCGATTTTATCACTTTTATTTATGGTATTGCTGTTTATTAAAAATTCCTGGATCCGGCGTTTGTGGCAAATTTACCTCGTTTTTGCTACGCTTGTCTGGATTAATGCCACGGTGGGGTTTGTCCAATATCGTATGGCGACCGGAATGCCATGGGTGCGATTAATCATTATTATGGGATTGATTATTGCCCTGACGGTTTTTAGTATTTTTAGGCTTGAAAACAAAAAGGTCAAAGAATTTTACGACACAACACCGACAAAAAGTGAAGAGTAGGTCTTAACAGGGCAAGCTCATATATTAAAAAAAATCCGCCAGGTACAGACAGTTGCCTGCGCCCGGCGGATGGCGGTACAATTGCTAAAGAGATTATTTCCCTGTTTCCGATATCAGGAATTTAAAGAAGTCGCTTTTTGTGGATAAAATCAGCCAGTCTTTTTCCGTAAAGACCGTTTTGTATGTTTCCAGGGTTTTCAGAAAACGATAAAACTCTCTGGCGTCGGCATTGCGGTTATAAGCGCTGGCGTAGATCGCCGTGGCCTGGGCATCCGCTTTACCGATAATCTCCCGGGCGGTGCGGTACGCTTCGGATTGAATACGCTTAAGTTCACGCTCCTTATTACCCAATATTTCGGAAGCCCGTCCCTGTCCTTCGGAACGGAATTTATCCGCAATACGCTTACGTTCGGTAATCATGCGCTCATAAACCTTTTTCCGGACATCTTCATAATAATTGATGCGCTTGAAACGAATATCCAGCAGTTCTATTCCTAATTCCATGGTGCGCGGAGAAGCCTTGCTCAGAATTTCATTCATGATTTTTTCGCGTCCGATTTTGATTGTCGGAAATACGTCGCTCATATCTTCGTCCTGCAGACTGTCAAGTTCGGTCACAACAGGCGTACGGTTGGTGTTTCGGATGATTTCCCTCAAATAGTGGTTGGCGATGGCGTTGCGTGTTTCACCGTCCAGGATATCGTCCAAACGGGCATGAGCTCCGCGTTCGTCCCGGACGCGCTGGAAGAACAGCAGCGGATCGGCGATCTTCCATCTGGCATAAGTATCCACCCAGATGAACTTTTTCCCTTTGGTAGGGATTTGGTTGGCATCTCCGTCCCATTCCAGGAAACGTTTCTCAAAAAAGTGAGCGTCTTCAATAAACGGTGTTTTAAAATGAATGCCCGGCTCCACAATCGGTTTACCGATCGGTTTGCCAAACCGGGTGATGATCACCTGTTCGGCTTCATTGACAATGTAGGCTCCGGAGATTAATATCAATAGCGCCACAGCGCCGATAATCGCGATGATAATTGTTTTCTTATTTTGCATTTTTCAGCCCTCCCTGTTCAAGATTGAATAAAGGAAGAATGCCGGTAACCTTTTCATCCACGATGAGTTTTTTGCCCACTTTGGGTAGAATTTCGTTTAAGGTCTCCAGATAAATACGCTGACGCGTGACTTCTTTGGCTTTACGGTATTCATTAAACAAAGCAGTGAAACGGATGGCGTCTCCTTTGGCCATGTTGACTCTTTCCAAAGCGTAACCTCGCGCTTCTTCTATCTGGCGCAGGGCCTCGCCTTTGGCTTTCGGAATCACTTTGTTGTATTCCGACAAAGCCTGGTTAATCAGCTTTTCTTTTTCCTGCTCGGCTTCGTTTACTTCATTGAAAGAAGCTTTTACTTCATCCGGCGGATTTACATCCTGCAGTACCACCTGTTCCACTTTAATCCCAGTTTCATACTGGTCGCACAAAGTTTGAAGTTTCACTTCCATGGCGCTGGAGATCTCCTGCCGCCCGACGGTGATGACCTCATTCACGGTGCGGTCGCCTACGATTTCGCGCATGATGGCCTCATTCAGATCGCGGAATGTCTGGTCCGCATCGCGTACTTTGAACAGATACTGGTACGGATCCTTAATGCGATACTGAACGATCCATTCCACTTCGGCGGCGTTCAGGTCGCCGGTTAACATTAAAGATTCTTCCTGGTACTTGGCGGTAGAATACTGGGTGCGCACGCCAGCCCGAATGGTGCGAAACCCGAATTCCTGCTTAAGCTGCCTTTCCACCGGTACTTTGTACACAGTTTCGATACCCAGCGGCAGCTTAAAATTCAGTCCCGGAGAGACCTGGCGTGAATATTTGCCAAAACGCAATACGACGCCCACTTCTTCCGGACTGATGGTAAAAATGCTGGAAACAGCCAGTGCAAACACCAGAATGATCAGAATCGCCAATTGAATGGTGCGCATGGAGATGCTGGGGAGCTTTTGCATCTGGATGTTAAAGGGTTGTTTTTGATTCATACCATTAATCCTCCTCTACATACTTTTTGGTGAAAAAATTCAGTTTTAAAATGCAGTTCACCCGGTTTGTATTTTGATGTAAAATCATCCTACCGGGATGTTCTGCAATTAAAATACGCCTGTTACTGATACAAACAAAATCTAAAAAAATTCTAATCCGATGTTAAACGGATAAAATATTCTTCGAAATTAACCGAAAGCTCCTTTTCCGTTTGTAAAACTTCTTCTCTGCTCATCTGGCGTAAGATTTTACCACGATGCATGATGGCTATGGTGTGGCACCATTCCCTAATGAGCGGAATGACATGGGAAGAAAGAATGATGATATGCCCGTTGTCCGTCAGAGTGTTCAAATATTTTTTTAGCCGGAATAATGCCGGCGCGTCCAAGCCGTTCAAGGCCTCATCCAGGATGAGTAAACGTGGCACACCCACCAGCGCCGCTGCGATGGATGCTTTCTGGAGCATGCCGTGGGAATAGTTGATAATTAACTCCTCGGCCTGCTCGGTAAGTCCCAGCAGAGTTAGGAGTTTGTTGATTTCCTCGTCAGCCGCAGGGATTCTGCGGATAGCGGCCACAAGTTCTAAAAACTCCCGCCCTTTAAGATAGGGCAGCAGCACGGCGTCTTCCGGAGCGTAACCGCAGGAAGATTTAAGGCGGTACAGGTCTTCCCGAATGTTTTGTTTGTCTAACAGAATTTCGCCTTGATATTCGGTGAGAATCCCAGCGCAGGATTTGAGCAGAGTGCTTTTCCCCGCACCGTTCGGGCCGATTAAACCGGTAATCCTTCCCGGCAAAAAATCAATGGAAACTTCTTGTACGGCGGCGGTTTCCTCATAATACACAGAAAGATTTCGTATCTGAAGCATGGTTTCCTCAGCTTTTAAAAAAACGGTATGTTTTAGTTGTGAAGTAGATTAAAAACGCGATGGTTACCAGTGGTCCTACCAACCGGTAATTAACTGACATGACGCCGAAAAAGATGACCGTAAAGTGATAGGCGTATCCGCCCAAACGCGGATCGTCGTAAAAATAGATCTGGAAATCGATCACCACAACCAGCACCAATACAGCAAACAACGCCAAAAGCCCCAGCCAATGCGCCATTTCCGTACTTCCGTAACCAACTGTTTCCAGAAACGCCACCTGACCGCAAAGCAAAAGAAACACAAAAAAAAGTTCCGTACCAAAACGCGGCAGCCAAAGGTGGGAAAAGCGCAACGGCAGACCGCGGAAAAACCATTCCGGATCGGCCTGAACGTATTTGTCGTTAAAATGCTGGGCATAGTGCCACCAGATGACCGCCATACCCAGCAGAATCATCCACATCTCTTTGTTTTTAATCGGTGAAAAAAACAAGACGGCCTGAGCCAAAAAATAAGCGCCAAAAGTGAAGAATTTTAACCGCCGGTAAGCACGGTTGCGCCACAAACCGAGAAAGTCCTTAACGAAAAACGGACGCAGGAATTTGGGCAGCGGTTTGAGAATGAAGGTTAAAAAACGCTGAAAAAGTTTATCTTGGGAATAGGATTTGCCGGCCGGCGGAAACAATCGGTTCAGGTCTGAATCACATGGTGCGGGAAAAACAAACCGCATCAGTAAGGGCAACAGCAGAAAAACGAGCAGGTCCAGGTAAAAAAAATGGTTCGTGAGCCAATAGACCAACAGCCCGGAACTCAGGTAGGCAGCAATAAATCCGAATGAGAGCAACAAAAACTCGCGATGGCTGCGTTTCCGGGAAAACCAGCGCAGCAGGAGGATGAAAAAAGCGACATCGTAAAAAATCAACAGAAAAAGAGATGAGAATCCGGCGCCCGGGTGGAGGAGGATAAGTGTAAACAAAAGCGGTAGAAAAAACAAAAAGGGTAAAATTTGATATTTGTGATAATAAAATCCCAGCAAAAGCGCAAGTTCTTTTTGGTCCAAAGGTAAAGACCGGAAACTGTTTAAAAGATGCTGAGCGGGAAACAGGCGGGTAAAGATGAAAATGCCGTTTAAAAAGTTAATGACAACGAACAGGTGCAAGCCCAGATCGGCCAAAAAAAACGCGCTTAGCGAAATGCGGTTTAGCCAAAAACTTGAAAGAACCAGAAGACGCTCGGTAGCGTAAAAATAAATAATAGCGACCAAAAAAACGATTTGGATCCGTGCCCACAAATTTTGGCTTTTCCACAGATGGAGCGGTTGTTTGAGTAGTATTTGCAGCATGCCGTATATTACGATTTTTTGCAGCGAGAGGAAACAAGAAAATCAAACAAGATTACTCTTGGTGTAACAG
>CAZJNP010000266.1:0-4646 GCA_964547355.1 uncultured Calditrichaceae bacterium | reverse complement strand
ATGTTGCCGTGCCCAAATTAAAAGCATTCGGGGAAGAGTTTGCCGCCAATGGGTTTACTCTTCCTAAAGGTCAAGAACCCAAACGCGCCTATGTTCCTACCGGCGACGATCTTTTAGTGCTGCATCGACAGTTGCCGATAGCTGTTAGGTTTGATGCCTATGTGCGCGCGGTGGATCGTGATAGTGTCAAGACAGATTTCGGAACGCCTTACGGCATCAAGCTACTAAGCGGTGGTCCGATATCCAAGCATGTTTCGTATTACTTTTATTTTTATATTTCAGAAAGAGGTGAAGTGGCCGGAGTCGAAGATGCCTATCTGCATTTTAACGATATCGGCAACATTCCTTTCGACATCATGTTAGGGCAATTCCAGGTGTCTGATCCTTTGTTTAAAAGGGAACTTCGCCTGAGCTACGAAGATTACATGGTCTACAAAATTAGTCCCGGTCTGTCGAAAGCGAATCTCACCTATGACCGCGGTATAATACTGACTTATAGTTTTGATTTTGGACTGGATTTGTTCGGTATGGTGATTAATGGCAATGGAATTAAGCCAGCAGAAAACAAGATGTTCGATTCGGACAACGATAAAAACTTTGCACTGAGATTTTCGCAGAACCTTGGTATGTTGCGATTTGGCGGATTTGGTTATTGGGGCAAAGAGGCCATTAATAGCATAAAGAATACAATATCATATTATGGCGGCGATGCCACCGTTTCATTTAAAAATTTTGAATTGAACGCCCAGTATTTAATTCGAGAAGATGACAACCCCAACTTTCTGGCAGTGGCCAAGAAAAATACGATTAAAGGCGGATTTGCAGAGTTGATCTACGCTCCCCAGGGCGATAGATCGCGTTTTCTTTTTACTATCCTGTACAATTATATTGATGATGATATGGATATCAACGACTATCAGACCGCAACGTTCAACATTAGCTACCTGTTAGCCAGAAATTTGCGTGTTTTGGCTGAATATACTCATGATCTGGAACTCAAAAAACCCGGATTTACATTGGGTTTTGTGACGGCGTTCTAAATAAAAAATTTACTAACGTTATTTGCTATTCTTGTGAAGTGCAAGAGGTTTATAACGTGTTACAATTACAACAATATAAAATAAAAGGAGTTGGAAGTATGCATGAACAGAGTATTGAATTGTTAAACCGGGCCATAGCCGATGAATTGTCCGCCGTGCATCAGTATATGTATTTTCATTTTCAATGCGACGACCAAGGATATGATTTGCTTGCCGGTTTGTTTAGAAGGACAGCCATAGAAGAAATGATCCATATAGAACGGCTGGCGGAACGGATTCTGTTTCTCAAGGGCGAAGTGGAAATGAAAGCTTCCGCTGAAGTGCAGAAAATTAAAGATGTGGAAGAAATGCTAAAATTGGCTGCACAAATGGAAGAGGGAAGCGCGAAGGATTATAATTTGTGGGCCAACGAATGTTCTGCCAACGCCGATTCTGTTTCCAAAAAATTGTTTGAAGACCTGGTGGCAGATGAAGAACGCCATTTCGATCAATACGACACCGAACTGGATAATATGGCGAAATTCGGCGACAGATATTTAGCGTTACAATCCATTGAGCGTAGTAAAAATATCGCTTCAGGAACATCCGCAGAATAGATAAAAAATAAGGGCTGTCTTAACAGGGCGGCCTTTTTTTATCCGATTTTGTCTCAATTAATAACAGGATTTTATAGGAATAATAACATGAAATTACGAGGGATACCCCTTTTTTTATTGGGATTACTTGTTTACGGACTGGGGCTTTCTGCGCAGACCTCCGCGCTTTATATTCCCAGAAACATGCAGAATGCCTATGAAAATCACACCCGCGCCAAAGATGGAAAACCAGGGGCAAATTACTGGCAGAATCGCGCGGATTACAAAATGAGCGTGGAGTTAATACCTGAAAATCGGTTATTGCACGGACATGAATGGGTCACCTACTACAACAACAGTCCGGATACGTTAAAAAAAATCGTATTTCATGTGTTTCCGAACCTATTCAAAAAAGGAAATCCCAGAGAATCAAAAATAGATTTCCGTGACGAATCAGACGGTGTGAAAATTGAACGGCTACTGTTTAACGGTCAGGCGGTGAATTTAAGCGCGGATTCGGGAGATGTAAAATTTGTACAGGATAGTCTCAATATGGAGCTAAATCGACGTTTGCCTCCGGGGAGTCGGGCCAAAATTGAAATGGACTGGAATTTCACCGTGAATAAAAAGTCGCATATTCGCACCGGGAGAGTGGATTCCACATCCTTTTTTGTAGCCTATTTTTTTCCGCGGATTGCGGTTTACGATGACATCGACGGCTGGAACCATTTCCAGTATCGTGGCATTGCGGAATTCTATAACGATTTTGGAGATTTTGATGTGTCGATTACCGTGCCCCGGGATTTTGTTGTCTGGGCAACCGGGGTTCTGCAAAATCCGGAACAGGTCCTGACGGAGAAGTACGCCCGGCGGTTTCGGGCGGCCTTTAGCGCGGATACGGTGATTCATATTGTTGATTCGACCGACATGAAGTCAGGAAATATCACCCTAAACGGGCCGAAAAACATATGGAATTTTAAGGCAAAGAATATAACCGATTTCGCTTTTGCTGTCAGCGACCACTATTTATGGGACGCCACCAGCCTGGTAGTTGATGAAAAGACCGGTCGCCGGGTGATGATCGACGCGGCTTACAATAAAGAGTCCAAAGATTTTTTTGAAGTGATTGACATCGCAAAAAAAGCAATCCGTTTCATGTCTGAAAGGATTCCCGGGGTGCCCTTCCCTTATCCCAACGAAACGGTGTTTAACGGTCTGGACGAAATGGAATATCCCATGATGGTCAATGACACTTCTTTTGACGATCCCCACTACGTAAAAAAGCTGACTTCCCATGAGATTTTTCATTCCTACTTTCCGTTTATGATGGGAATTAACGAAAACAAATACGCCTGGATGGACGAGGGCTGGGCCAGCTTTGGCGATTTCCAGATTGTTTCGGCGATCGATGGCCCGGAATATGCCACTCTGTATTTTCATAAATCCTACAAAGATCGCATCGGGTATGACATGGATTTACCGATCTTTGCCGTATCGGAATACCTGAAGCGGCCCGTCTACCATCATAATTCTTACGTCAAGCCGGCGGCTTTCCTGATGATCCTGAAAGATTACCTTGGCGATGAACTATTTCTTAAAGCGGTTCACGAATATATCCATCGCTGGCGGGGCAGGCATCCCATCCCCTACGATTTCTTTTTTACTCTGATGGATGTGACCGGACAAAATCTGGACTGGCTGATCCGTCCTTGGTTTTTTGAATACGGCTATTACGATCTTGCAATTAAGAGAGTGCAAACTCAGCCCAAAAAAACCATCGTTACGGTGGAAAACAAGGGAACATATCCGGCGCCGGTTTATTTGAGGGTTCAATATGACGACGGCACGGAAGAGGAAAGATCCCTGAAGGCGGATGTGTGGCGCAGCGGCGTTCGGGAAGTTGTCTTTAAGCTGAAGAACCATGCGCCTGTAGCGCGGCTGGAGGTGGTGAATAAAACATTGCTGGACGCAGACATGTCCAATAATGTGTGGGAGAAATAAATTTTAAGGGAAACTAAAAAGCCGCCGGAAAGATTGCCGGCGGCTTTGTGTTAATTAGGAAAGCGTTATTTGATCAGCACCATCTTCCCCTGTTTCTGAAAAAGAAGACGGTTACCCTTGGGATCGGTGACGCGTAATTGGTAAAAATAAATCCCCGAGTTTAAAGGCACTCCGTTGTCATTCCGTCCGTTCCAGCGCAGTTCGTGTACGCCGGCAGTCATGTTCCCGGAAGCCAGGCGCGTGATTCTCTGCCCTAAGATATTGTAAACCTCCAGCTCCACATGCGCAGCCGTTTTTAGCCCGAAGGCAATGGTCGTGGTTGGGTTGAAGGGATTCGGATAATTCTGCTTCAAATAGAAGTCCCTAGGTATGTCGGCGGTCTCGTTGTCCGCAATGCCGCTGACCACTTCCAGAGAAAGGGTGTCCAGCTCTCCGGTGTGCTGAATGTTGGCAAAAGGCTGGTTCCAGTGCAGCGTGGTGGTCTGGCCGTAGTTCTGCGGCAGATCCCATACAAACAGCCGGCCCTCGTGGGCGATATACAGCACTTCCAGGTCACCATCACGGTCGATGTCATCCACCATGGGCGATTGTCCCTGTACCATATCGTTGCCCGTATCGATCGGGAATCCGACGATGTCTTTGCCCGTACTGCCGTCCAGGGCATGGATAATGCCGAAGGTGGTTACAAACACGATGTCCGTGATCCCGTCCTGGTTCAGATCGGCTAAAACCGGACTGGAATAAGGGCTTAACTTCTCGATGGAAGAATCGTATTGGCTGTCGCCGTTTTTTACGCTTACCGGCCATCCGGGCAGCAGGGTGCCGTCGTGGTTAAAAACGTACACATGTTTGCGGCCCACATAAACGATTTCCAATTCCGGATCGTCGTCAAAATTACCGACCACCGCCGGAGAAGCCCGGCCGTACGGGTCGGTTACTTCCACTTCCTGCCCCTCTTCCCAGCCGGAGAGCGGCTCTCCCAGATAGTTCAGCACAAACAGCCGAACGCCTTTAAAAATCGGGAAAATGA
>CAZJNP010000265.1:0-4672 GCA_964547355.1 uncultured Calditrichaceae bacterium | reverse complement strand
GTATTATTGTTTTCCGGAAATCTGATTAATCCGCTTTTTGGCTTCTTTTTTCAGCACCAAATCAATTCCCGGACGATTAACAATTTCCTGATACATGCGCACCGCATCGGACGCCCGGCCGAGCTTTTCATAACACTGTCCGGCGTAATACAGGGCACTGGCTTCCCACTGCAGTTTGGTCTTCTTCGAAAGTAACGGAATTTTTACGAACTCCGCAATAGAATTTTCATAATCGCCTGCCTTCATCAACGCCTCGCCGATGTAGAACTGAATCTCAGGTTCCCGCTCTGCGTCCGCTTCCAGTTTGATCTTCTTTAAATAATTAACCGCGTTGTCAAACTGATTTAAATTTATGTATGCCCGGGCAATAATAATTTTTTTATCGATCCGGTCTTCGGCGTCAGGGAATTCCTGAACGTATTGTCTAGCCAATGCCTGGGCGGCGTCCCAAAAGCCCGTAAACGTGTACGTCTTAATCAGGTTCGACATAATCGAAGCCTTCATGGGACAATCGGCGCAGTATTGCAAAGCGTTTTTAAACATGGCGATGGCGTTGTCGTACTTCTCGCCGCGAAAGTAGAGATTGCCCAGTGTATTTAAAGCCGCCGGCAATAAATCGCTGTTCGGATAATTAGTATAAAACTTGCTTAAAATCTTATAAGCGTCTTCGACTTTGTTTAATGTAATGTTCGTCAGTGCCAGATAGTAATCCGCATCATCCACATATTCGGTCGATTTGTACTTTTTCTTTACCTGTTCAAACGATTTTATGGCCTGTTTGAAGTTTTTTTTCATGCGGTGATATTCACCGATTTCAACAGCGAACGCAGCCAAAGCATTTTTATGATCCGGAAATTTTTTCTTGAATTGTTTGATTGCCCCGCTGCTCTCTTTAAGCTGGCCGTTACGAATCAACGAAATAATGTATTTTTGTTCCACCGCCGCCTGTTGATCGGGATCCTCAACATACGACGACAAAGACTTGTATTCTGCTGCGGCGGCTGCATAATCTTTGTTTTCGAAGTATATTTTGGCGATGAAATTGCGAGCCGGAAGGTATAATTCCGGATTCGAAGCCGGAACCAATTTAAAATGCTCTAGGGCAATATCTTTTTGATGCGCCCGGAAGTAAAGTTCCCCTAACCGAAAGTGGGCGTCTGCTGCATAGCGGCCGTCGGCGTTCAGCCGTAAATATCTAAGATAATTCACGGTGGCCATTCGGATGTTTCCGTTTCCTTCAAAGGCTCGGGCTAAAAAGTAAATTTTTTCTCCGTAATTTTCCGGTAAAAACTCGTAACTCAGGACCAGATCATTCATTAAGGCTGCGGGTAGCTCCTGTTTCAACTGGTGCAGGGCCTGTTTATAGGCGCCGGTTCGAATCGATATCATGGCCAATTGCTGACGCACTTGCTCCAGGGTGTTTAAATAGCCGTAAGATTGCAACATTCGGGAATAGATTTGATAGGCCGCGGAATAATCTTCCTGCATGCGATAGTACTCCGCCACCTCCTCTAAGGCGTGAAACGTTTGCGGCGCATACGGATGTTCCAGAGCGATTTTTTTGAAATACACCACCGCCTGTTCATAGGAATCATTCTTTAGTAATTTTCCGTAATCGTAAAGATAAGAAGAAATATGCGGCGACTGGTTAAAATCTTCAATCAACGATTTAAAATAATTTTTCGAAATATCCACAAATGAAGAATCAAACGCCAAATCCAACGCCAAGGTGTGCAGCCATGCTTCTTGCAGGGGGCTGTCCGGAAATTTGACCAACAACGTTTCGATTAGGCGTTTTTCTTGCGCGGCGCTGACGTCCCCCAGCGTAAGAGTGGTTTTAACCAGCAGCCAGGAGGCCTCGTCAAGTGCGGTACAGGAGGCACTGTCTTTCAAGGCGTTTTTAAACTGTTCTTGCGCTAATTCGAGATAGCGCTTCATTTCTGCCTCGGTCAGATTGCTTTGCGACGAAAGCGTAAAATACAACTTACCGAGGAAGAGATGTAAATCACCCTGAAAATGCGAGCTGTCCGCCATAGCCGATTTTAATTGCTTTTCCGCGCGCTCAAAATTTTTCAAATCTTCAAAATAAATCTTGGCCAGTTGAAATTTTAGCAAAGCGCGATCTTTGTTGTCCAACAGGTGCCCGATCAATTCCGCCTGATGGGCAAGAGCACGGTCTTTATTGATAATTTTTAGGGCCGTCAGATTGTTCATTCTGCGCTGGGCTTCAGAATAAAACGGGGATGCGGCGTATTCCGTTGTTATCTGTCGATAGAGGCGCATGCATTCGGCATAGTCCTTAACCTCTTCATAAGCCCGCGCCAGCAGAAAGACGACTTCATCCTTACCGGGATAAACTTCCTGGCGCTGCACTAAAGGTTTTAACAAATGAATCACTTCCGGCCAACGTTCGTTTTTTTCCAAAAATTGCGCCAGGCGTAACGTTAAACCAGTACGCGCGTCGGATTTAATCCCGGAGATCGATTCCAATTCACGATAAAGAAAGGTGATGGCCTGTTCATCCCGGTCTGTTTCATCCAGCCAGTCCAGATATTTCTGACGTGCAAACACAGCCAAAAAACCATTCTCAGCGGGCGAAGCGTTTATTGCTTGTTCCAAACTTGTCAGGGCCTGATCCATCAATTTCTGGTGTTTCAGACTTAGCGCCAGTTTAAAGCCATACAACAGTTGTAATGAATCCGCAGTATGGATCTTTAACAAATCCCGATACTCTTTTTCAGCCATTCCGTACTGATCCTGGACGAAATACAAATCGCCCAGACGCTCTTTGGCTTGCGCCCGACTGAGCGAATCTTTAACGGAAGCAATGTGGCGGGTGATGAGTTTTGAGGCTTGCTGGTAATTCCCATTTTGAATCAATAAAGCGCTCAATTCCAGCAAAGCCTGGTCAAATACAGGAGTGCCTTTGGATTCGGCCAAAACCGCTTGCAGCGTGTTGCGTGCTTGATCGAATTTACCCAGAGCCGCTGCCAAACGCCCGGAAATCAACTGCGCTTCCAATCGCGCTTCATCATCCGGTTGACCGCTTAATACTTTTTTTACCGCAGTTTGTGCCTTTTCGTATTGATTCAAAAAATAAAAACACGCCGCCCGTTTGGCTAAGGCCGGAAAATAAAAAGGGCTGTCCGGATAACGCTCCAGAAGCTGGCCAAAAACCACTTCCGCCTTTGCAAATTGATTCAGATGAAGATAAACCATACCTGCGGCAAACATACCCCGGGCTGCAAACGTGCTCTCGGGATAAAGCAGTCTAATGGATTCATACGCTTTGACCGCAACGGTGAAATCCCCGGCTTTCTCTGCGCTCTGGCCGGATTTAAACCAGGCCTCCGCGGCGCGTGCACTTTTTGGGTAACCGAGAGCAAGCGTTTGAAACTCACGCTGTGCTTCGTTGTATTTGTTTAAATGAAAATAGGCCATGCCGGCATAATAGTGAGCGTCGGCAGCCCGTGAACTGTTAGGATACAGATTGTAAAATTTTTCAAATTGCTGAATGGAGAGATCGTAGAATTTCTGGTTGAATAGTTTCAGCGCGTAAGAAAAATCAGAACTTTCGCGCTCGGGTTGGGCCTGAATATAACCGAACGCTACCAAGACTATTAGTATGCTTATGATTTTTTTCATTTTCTTTTTACCCGGATCAACAATTTTCTGGTATTTGGAAACTGACAACTTTTTTAATGCGTCGTTTTTGTTGAACGGACTTATCAGCCTTAGGTTTCCCGGCAACGCAGGATTTGACGTTTCAGGAAAATGCAAAAAATGTTATCATCGTTTCTGTCAGGATTCTATCGGTGAAAGATTTGCGTACTGTTTCATCAATTTTTTGACCACGCCATTTTCTTCGAACTGGACGGAGATTTTCATTCTTTCGCCTTTTCCTTCCAATCCGATTATTTTACCTTTGCCAAAAGTGGCATGGTAAACGGGTTGTCCGATACGGAAAAAATCATCACCGGTGTCCTGAGATTCCGGCGTAGAAAAATAGTCCTGCACTTTTTTTCTTCGGGCGCTGGTACGGCGCCGGCGTGTGGGCTCCCTGTACCCGTTGCCCGCGTCTATTTCGAGCAATCGGGACGGTATTTCATTTAAAAAGATGGAAGGTTTGGCTTCTTTGGAAGACCCGTATTTACGACGCATGCGGGCATAACTCATATACAGGCTCTTTTCAGCGCGGGTCATTCCCACATAGAATAAGCGCCGTTCCTCTTCCAATTCCTGATGCGATGGCGCTTCGGCGCGATATAGCGGAATCAGTCCCATTTCCAGGCCGATGATGATTACCACAGGGAATTCCAATCCTTTAGCGGCGTGTAGCGTCATCAACGTTACAGCGTTTGAGTCGCTGTTCCAGGTATCCACATCGGTCATTAAACTGACTTCTTCCAGAAAAGCCGCCAGGCTGCTATCCAGTCCCTCCCGCTCTCTTTCTTCGGTAAATTGCTGAATGCCATTGAACAATTCGTTAATATTGTTCAGACGCATTTCGCTTTCGTAGGGATCAAACTCTGTTTTATAATAGTGCAGCAACCCGGATTCAGATGCCAGCGTGGAAACCAGTTCCACTGCCGAAAGCTTCGAACTCAGTTCAATAAATTTATTAATTAACTGGTAAAATTCGGTTACGCGGTTTTTCATGGCAGTGGAAATC
>CAZJNP010000264.1:0-4678 GCA_964547355.1 uncultured Calditrichaceae bacterium | reverse complement strand
AGACAGGAATGCATATTAAAAGATAAAATATGAACGTTAAAAACCACAAGCTTTGGGTTCGTGCACCTGCCGAACACCCCCCAACGTCGCTACCGCAGGCGGCCGGTCTGTGCCGTCTGCATTGCTGGCTTTAAAAATAATACCTCAATCCCAGATTGAGATCATAGCGATTTAAATTCTCTTTTTCCTCCAGATGAATATATTTACCGTTGACTTTTATGCGATCCAGAGAACCCAGTACATAGGACAGGCTGACGCCGATACCCAGACGCTCCGAAAGGAGGTAGTCCACACCAAACAGACCATGAAGCGCCAGGGTTGATCCCTCGATATCCATATAAAAATCAATAAACCGTGCATCGTCATTATACAGCAACGGTCCTACGGTTATGTTGCTGATCATTAACATATTGCCTGCGCCTATCAGTTTTCTGTGCGTGATCCCAAAACCAACAAAGGTAAGCGCTATATCGTCCTTCATACTGCCAACACCCGATTCCCCGGTTAACTCATTGATGTAATAAATATTATCCATGAAACTGGCGCTGGAAGCATACGAAAAGTGAATGCCTACTCCGTATTCCCTATGAAAATAATAAGCCAGATCAACCGAAAGATTGAACCCTTTCTTTAAGTCATTAATGTAGTTTTTCAATTCTGTGGGAATACCCGACGGTACTTTTACCGTGCGATACGAATAACCGCCTTCCACATTGATGCGCATCTTAGGGAAAGATTGCAGCATGGTGTCCAGGGGCGACGGACTTTGTACTACAGATGCGGCCGCCGCCGGGATGCGGGGCGTCGCCTCAAGGTCCTGAAAATCCTTACGCTGGTCCGGCTCCAGAAAAACCAGTTCCGATTTTTTGCGGGGATTAAATTTTGCCAGTTTTATGCCGGCAATATCCTTTTTGTAAATAATAATTTTTTTGTTCCTGGACGTGTAAATGGTAATCGCATTGTAGGTTTCGAGGTCTTCCAGAATATTGACGTTTTTCCAGACCTGACCGTTTTTTAACAGGACTTCATCCGCTTTTCCGGTAATAAACATTAACAGAACAAAGAGCCACACGTTTCGTTTCATCATAACCATTCCCTCCTGAGCTGAAAAAACAAAATGCAACCGATTGTTTCATAGTCGATGCCGATACTTGGCAATCCAGCGCGTGATACGTTCGTAGTCCGGGAACTGGCGTTCCAGTTCCCGGAAGGTTGAAGTATGAATTTTTCTTCTGCCGGAAGGGCCCTTCTTTGCCGGCAGGGCGATATGGAGCATTTCATGGTACATCATATAGCGCACCACTTCCGGCGGCGTTTTTTTGTTGTCGAAAATTTTGCTGATCACCAGCAAATTACGTTGGGCGTCGTAGAATCCTAACCGGGTATAGGCCTTGTTCAGGCTCCAGCCCAAAATCGGGCGTGGTAGTTTTCCGCCGAAATAAGCGCGATTGATTTCATCAAAAATCTCATCCAGATTGAAGTATTTCCCGATGGGTGTATAACGGGCGGAAGGTTTGCGCACAGCCGATTTTTGTTGTGCAAACTTCATTTGCACGTAAGCGTTGTACTGTTTCCTGAGCGCTGGCTCGACATTCTCGCGCAATAGTTTGGCGGTTAAAATATATCCCAGCAGCGATAGGACGCGCAACGGAGCGGTACGGAATACACCCGAAATCTGGAATTCCACTACCCGGCGGCGTACCACAATGGCGTGGCGCGCTTTTTTGCTACCGGTGAACCTGGCGACCACCGGCATTTTAAGCGCCGGGAATTGCCGCTTTAACAGTTGTTCATAAAAAGCAGTAAGATGCGTTTCGGTCATTGGGCATAAAAACCGGCAGCACAAAGACTGCCGGTCGAAAATATTAATTCAGGTTAAAATTCATGAATGCCGCCGATTTCCAGCAGTTTGGCTTCGAAGCCTTTCTGTTTCACCTTGTCCAGAAACTCCTGCGGATCCACGTCAATTACGTCGAATGTTTTGTAGTGCATGGGAATGGTCAGTTTGGGCTTTACAAATTCCACGGCTTTCACAGCGTCGTCAATACCCATGGTAAAATTGTCGCCGATGTTGACCAGAAAAATATCCACCGGATGCCTTTCGCCTATTAACTGCATGTCCATAAACAGGCCGGTGTCTCCGGTGTGGTAAATGGTTTTTCCGCCGATGGTCAGCAAAACGCCGGCCGGTGTGCCGCCATAGCTGCCGTCCGGAAAAGAAGAACCGTGCCAGGCCGGGGTCAGTTTTACGCTGCCAAAGGGGAATTTCCGCGCCCCACCGATATGCATGGGGTGCGCTTTAGCTCCCTGATTGCCGCAATAGTTGGCAATTTCAAAATTGGAAATGATCGTTCCGTCCGATTGTTTGGCAATGGGAATGGCATCACCCAGATGATCGCCGTGGGCATGGGTTACGATGATGTAGTCGGCTTTTACGTCTCCGGGTTTCACCGGAGCCATTGGATTTCCTTCCAGGAAGGGATCGATGGCAATGGTCACCCCGTCCGCTTCCACCAGCCAGGCCGAATGGCTCAAATACGTTAACTTGGACATGGCACCTCCTTAAAATTTCTAAACGGTTTGTTTGTGAGGCAAAATCTTTAAGTTTATTCTGAAAAGAACAAATCCACGAATTATCAACTATAAATATTCATTAATTCAGATTCAATAAATTTCGTATCGTTCGCAGTTTAAAAAAAGGGATCGCATCTCATGAATAATATAAAACTTTTTATTACTGAATGGTAAATTTTATTGAATTTTCATGATACCCTGCAAAAAAACATACGCCCCTGCCAAACCAGAATTTAATCCTTGGGAGCGACGGTTTTGCGGAACTTATGCACGCATTTCAAAGGAGAATGCCCGCGTAAAAAATGATCCAGCACCACGCTGCCGCGGTACATGTTTTTCCGTATCTGGCGGTCGCTCACTTTACGTAGGGTCTGCACCTGACGCCGTTTTTTCAGAACCATCCCTGGATGCGTAAAAATAAAAAAGAGCGCTTTGAGCACGGCCGGCGCTCTCTTGCCTCCCCACAGGAAGGGGTCGACCACCACGGTGACCAGCTCCAACGCCAAACGCAGCGGAAATAGAATCAGCAGAGAACTCCACCCGTAATTTTTGAGCATCATGATCAGATTATTGCGGTGGTTCAGGTACATTTTCCATTGATTATCATGGCCCAGCGTGAATCCGGTGTAATGCAGAATATGTGTTCTGGTTGTGACCAGATTTTTGTAGCCGGCCAATTGCGCCCGCCAGTTCAAATCGATCTCTTCCTGATGGGCGAAAAAATCTTCGTCCAGCAAACCGATTTCATCGGTGACGCTTTTACGCAGCAGCAGTGCGCAGCCCGAAGTCCAGAACACCTGCGCTTCCATCCGGTCGTACTGCCCTTCGTCCTGTTCTACCGTATCAAAGATGCGACCGCGGGCAAAGGGATAACCGAACACGTCCAACTCGCCCCCGGCGGCCCCGGAGTAATCGAAAAACCTGCGGTCCTGAATGGACAATATCTTAGGTTGAACCATAGCCGCGGCCGGATCGTTCTCCAGCGCGTTGAGCATTTCCTGCAAAAAATTTTCCGGCATCACCGTGTCGTTATTCAGCAACAGCACATATTCCGTTTTTGCCAAACGAATACCCTGATTGCACCCGCCGGCATAGCCCAGATTTTTTTCATTCTGAATCACAGTGACCCGGGGATATTTTTCCTTGACCATCTGCTGACTTCCATCCGTGGACCCGTTATCGATCACCAGGGTGTCAAAATCCTGAAACGTGTTCTTAAACAGAGCATTCAGGCAGTCGTCTAGAATCTGTAACCCGTTATAGTGAGGAATTACGACTGTAATCTTTTGAGTGTGTGTTTTAGAAACCGGCATGGTATTGTTTTCTTTCCCTGAAAATTTTATTGTGTTTTTTATACAAAATATTTTGTTTTAGAATGAATTCTTCGGATGATCTACCATCCAGACCGGAAAAGCACCCCCTTTTCCTGCTCCTGCTCCTGTTCCTGCGGAGGAGAGAAGCCCGCGGGTTCCGGGTAGAGATTCCTATGATTGTGCCAACACAAGCTGAAGCTTGCGGCTACCGACCGCCCGGATTCCCGATCAGGTCGGGAACAATAGCGACGGTGGTGCAGAAAACCAGCTTGCTCGTTCAACTGATCCATGCCAGGCGGCGGCGCTCGGCCAACTGGGTTCGAAGAACCCTGCGCAGACCCTGATGTTCCGCCTGCTGTAGCCGGAGATCCGCCTGAACGATTTCAAAAGCGTCCCGCCGTGCATTTTCCAGAATTTCGCGATCGACGATGGGGTTGGCCAGTTTAAAATCCGGCATCCCGCTTTGTTTGGTGCCGAAGAAATCTCCCCAGCCGCGCAGTTCCAGATCCTTTTCGGCAATGACAAATCCGTCGCTCGTTTCGGTCATGATGCGCATCCGTTTTTGGGCAACCTCACCGATATTAAAAGGCGTTTTCAGGATGCAGAACGACTTTTTCCGCCCACGCCCCACCCGACCGCGCAATTGGTGTAACTGGGACAATCCAAAACGCTCCGCATGCTAGATCAGCATGATGGTCGCGTTGGCCACATCCACCCCCACTTCGATCACCCTACTAGCCACTTACTTATGGCCTTTCTTTCTAACTACCCACTCACACCACCTTTTCTTT
>CAZJNP010000263.1:0-4689 GCA_964547355.1 uncultured Calditrichaceae bacterium | reverse complement strand
TTTAATTGTAAAAAAAAAAAAAAGAAATTGTGGTGGGAAGAAAAGAGGGCGTTTGCATTTTCCGTGTGCTGGCAACATTTGCGGTTAACCGCCCGGAACGAACCCTAAGATCTTTAAACCATACATGCATCAAATAGAAACAATATTAACGTTAGGAGGCAAAATGAATCGTTCGTTTGTTAGTTTTGTTCTATTTTTTATTTTTTTGGTTTTCGTCTTCAATGGTACTATCACGGCGCAAAACAAGGTCAAAACCGTTGAGCAGGGGAAATACTCTTATCAGACAGTTCGCGGTGATCCTCTTAAGACGCGCATTTACAAGCTTGAAAACGGATTAACGGTTTACATGACGGTCTATAAAGACGCGCCCCGCCTACAGACCGCCATTGCCATCAAAGCCGGAAGCAAATACGATCCCCACGACAATACCGGTTTGGCGCATTACCTGGAACACATGCTGTTTAAGGGCACCGATAAATACGGCACCCGTGACTGGTCTAAAGAAAAACCCGAGATTGACAAGATCATGAATCTTTTTGAAGTGTACCGCCAAACCAGCGATTCACTCAAACGGGCCCAAATTTACCACCAGATCGACAGCATTTCCTATGTGGCTTCCACCTATGCCATCCCCAACGAATACGACAAGATGCTTTCCGCCATTGGCGCTAAAGGAACCAACGCTTTTACCTCAGTTGAACAGACCGTGTATATCAACGATATTCCCACCAATCAGCTTGAAAAATGGCTGGTAATTGAAACGGAGCGCTTCTGCAATCCGGTGCTGCGTCTATTTCATACCGAACTTGAAGCCGTTTATGAAGAAAAGAACCGCGCCTTGGACAGCGATCAGCGCAAAGCTTACGAAGCGTTAATGTCCGGCTTATTTCAAAAGCATGAATATGGTACACAAACTACGCTTGGTACGGTGGAGCATCTCAAAAATCCGTCCATGAAACGGGTGCTGAAATACTTCCATACCTATTATGTACCGAACAACATGGCCGTGTGCCTTTCCGGCGACATTGATCCTGATAAAACCATCCGTTTGATCGATCAAACCATGGGTCGGCTCAAACCGGTCAAACTGCCAACCTACCAGCCGCCCCGGGAAGACCCGATCACCAAACCAATCGTAAAAAATGTGTACGGACCGGACGCCGAAAACGTGATGCTGGCCTTTCGCTTTCCGGGCGCAAATACCAGAGATGCCGATTTGCTGACCATCACCGATATGATTCTGATGAACAGCCAGGCCGGACTGATCGATCTGAATTTAAACCAAAAACAAAAAGTCATCGGCGCAGGGTCTTACCCCAGAATCATGAAAGATTATTCCTTCCATACGCTGTATGGCCGTCCCAGGCAAGGGCAAACTCTGGAACAGGTTAAAGACCTGCTGTTAGGTCAACTGGAATTAATCAAAAAAGGCGAATTCCCGGATTGGCTTCTTGAAGCGGTGGTCAACGATCTCAAGCTCAGCCGCATCCGGCGGTATGAAAGCAACTGGGGACGAGCATACGCGTTTGTTAATACGTTTACCATGGACATCCCATGGCAGGATTATGTCTTCCAGTTGGATCGCCTGTCAAAAATCACCAAACAAGATATCATCGATTTCGCCAACAAATATTACGACAATAATTATGTGGTGGTTTACAAGCGCACCGGCGAAGATAAAAATGTACAAAAAATAAAAAAACCGGCCATTACACCAGTAAAGCTCAATCGTGAGGATCAATCGGCATTCGTCAAAGACATCCTTTCCCGCCCGGTGGAAGAAATTAAGCCGGTCTTCCTTAATTTCAACAAGGATATGCAGCGTGAAAAATTATCCAACGGCATCAATATCTATTACAAGAAAAACGAAGAGAACGCGTTGTTCAATTTGTATTACGTTTTCGATATGGGAAACGAAAACGATCGCGAACTCAGGGTGGCGCTAGAATATCTAAAATATCTTGGCACCTCAAAATATTCGCCGGCTCAGATCAAGCAGGAATTCTATAAATTGGGCTGTTCTTTTTCCACCTATATCGGCGACGACCAGATGTATATTTCGTTGAACGGGTTGAATGACAATTTTGAAAAAGCGCTTGGTCTATTTGAAGAATTATTAGCGGATGCCCAGCCCAACGATGAAGCGCTGAAAAATCTGGTGAAAGATATCTTGAAGAAAAGAGCGGATCAGAAACTCAACAAAGATGTCATTTTACGAAGAGCCCTGTATAATTACGGTAAATACGGACCTAAAAATCCGTTTAAATATATCCTTTCGGAAAAAGAATTACAGGGCTTGACGCCGCAGCAACTGGTGGACAAAATTCATCAAATCACACATTACGAACATCATATCTATTATTACGGTCCGTTGGAATTAAGCGCTTTAAAAAAGAATATCTCCGAAATGCACCGTTTGCCGAAAAAGATTTTGCCTGTGCCACCGGCGGTCAAATTCGAAGAATTGCCCACAAAAGAGACCAAAATCTTTTTTGTGAACCACGACATGAAACAGGCCGAAGTGATTATGCTTTCCAAAGATGTGCTGTTCGACAAAACTATTTTGCCCCAGAAAGCCTTATTTAACGAGTACTACGGCGGGAATATGTCTTCGGTCGTTTTTCAGACCCTGCGCGAATCCAAAGCTCTGGCCTATTCGGTGTATGCCACGGTTACCAGTCCGCAGAAAAAAGAGAACGCCCACTATGTGTATGCCTACATCGGTACTCAGGCGGACAAACTACCGGAAGCCATGAATGGATTCCTAGATCTGTTGAACCATATGCCGGAATCGGATATGTCCTTTCAGGCAGCGAAAGAGGCCATGCGCAAACGGATGGCCGCGGAACGCATCACCAAAGCGAATGTGCTGTTCCATTATGAACAGGCCCGTCGCCTGGGGCTTGATTACGACATCCGCAAGGACATCTGGCAAAAAATACCGTCCATGACCATCCAGGACGTGAAAAACTTTTTTGACCAGCACGTGAAAAATAAACACTACACCATTCTGATTATCGGCGATAAAAACCGCATCGATTTTGATTTTCTAAAGAAAAAAGGCACCGTGCAGGAGCTGAGTCTGGAAGAGGTGTTTGGGTATTAGGTTGGTTAGTTGTTTAGTTATTAGGTTATTTAGTTATTGGGTTGTTGGGTTATTCGGAACCTGGAATTGGAATTCAAATGGCCTTGGATGAAACATAATTATTCACTGGTTATTCGTAATCGGTATTGCTTGTTTCGGCTCGGAATTTGTTTTTATGTGACTTATGCCCTCCCACAGCGAAAATTCAATACTCAGCAAAAAAGACCGGCGTCAATGCCGGTCTTTTCCATTTATCCTGATCCGAACCGGATCCTTTCAGTTTTCATCCCCGCCAGGAACGCCGACTAGATGACAATGCCGTATTGTTTGATCTTTTCCCGCAAAGTGGTTCGGGAGATATCCAAAATAGAAGCCGCTCTGGATTTATTCCCTTTTGTGAATAATAATACCCGTTCTATATGCATGCGCTCCATCTCGCGCATACTGCAATTCCCCAGATAATCGTCTGTTGCGGATTCCGCCCTGGGAGAAGACTTCAGGAATTCCGGCAGTTCTTTGGAAGTAATCTGAGGCGTGTTCGAAATAAATACCGCCCGCTCGATCACGTCTTTCAACTCTTTTACATTGCCCGGCCAGCGATATTCCAGCAGAAGCTGCTCCGCCTGGGGCGTAAACGAGAGAACGCTTTTTCCGAACAGATAATTGAAATACTGGCGGTAAAAATGGGCTAATAGAATGATATCTTCTCCCCGTTCGCGTAAAGGGGGGAGGGCAATTTCAAACGCATTTAAATGGTAATAGAGATCGGGGTTAAAATTCTGATGTTTGACAAACCATTCCAGATTATGCTGGGACATCCCGATCAGGCGCACATTCGATGACACCGGACGGCTACCGCCCATGGGTTTGAACACCCGATCTTCCAGATAAAATAAAATTTTGTCCTGCACGTCCGGCGGAAGTTTTTCTATGTTGTTCAGCACCACGGTGCCGCCGTTGTATATTTCCAGCAGTCCTTTGCGCTTTGGACCGTAAACTCCGCTGTCGTCCTGCACCCCGAATAAATCACCCAGCAACTTATAGCTGGTTGTATTTTCGCAATTCTTTACAAAGAATAAATCATCATGCAAATCGTTGGCCTGATGTATCAATTTGGCGCACAGGTCTTTTCCACTGCCGCTTTCTCCGCGAATCAAACAGGGGGCATAACGCGCCTTGCTGACCAGTCCGATGAATTCGTTGATCCGGACGATGGAAGGATGTCTCCCGACCAACCCATAAGGTAAAGCATCCCTGCGTTCCACGTCGTTGTTGGTATGATATCGATGGGCGCTCATGTGGTTTTTAAGCTCATCCACCACTTCCATTAACCGGGACTTGGCTGTTTTAAAATCCAGCACTTTATAAATACGCGGTCCTAAAAGTTCCTTTAAATGATCGGATAACGGGCGATCGCAAACAAAAATAAATTGATGAAAATAGTGCTGCTGCGCCTGTTCGCGTACCCAGGGCGGAATAGCAATCCAGGGATCGTGCAAATCGATAATAAAAATATCGTAAAAAGTCTGGAACTGATAACGGCGGTTGGCTTCCACATGTGTAAGCAGGTCCAAACCGGCTGTTAACGGAGAATGATTCCGTAC
>CAZJNP010000262.1:0-4706 GCA_964547355.1 uncultured Calditrichaceae bacterium | reverse complement strand
CATGTGCATTCTTTATGATTATTCTGCAAAGATTCGTGGTTTGGTAATCGGTACCAGTAACAAAACCGAATTGTTAATGGGATATGGGACCATCTTCGGAGATATGGCCAGCGCCATTAACCCCCTCGGCGATCTGTATAAAACGCATATCTGGCAATTAGCCGAATTCTTAGGCATTCCGGAAGTGATCGTCAAAAAGCCGCCATCCGCGGATTTATGGGTTGGGCAGACCGACGAAGAAGAACTGGGATACACGTACCAGAAAATCGACCAGTTGCTGTACTATCTGGTGGATTTAAGGTACCCGGACGAAATATTGCAGAATCTGGGTTATGCCTTGGATACCATTAAAGATATCAAAGGCAGAATCCAGCGCAGCCAGTTTAAACGCCGCCCGCCGGTGATCGCGAAATTGACCAACCGCACCATCAATCAGGATTTCCGGTACTGCCGGGATTGGGGAGTGTGACGTTGGAAGAAATTGAGTCCGGCGCGTTGTATCTGGTGGCCACGCCCATCGGTCATCTGGGCGATATTACCTATCGGGCGGTAGATATTTTGAAACGCGTGGATTTGATCGCGGCCGAAGATACCAGAAAAACAGGAATTCTGTTGCGTCATTACGGCATCCAGCGGCCGACGATCAGCTACCACAGCTATAATCTGAAAACCCAGACTACACGGCTGGTTGAAAAACTGAAACAGGGGCAGTCCGTCGCGCTGGTTTCCGACGCAGGCACACCCGGAATTTCTGATCCCGGTTACCATCTGGTCAAAGCCTGTACCCAGGAGCAGATTCGGGTGATTCCAGTACCAGGGGCTACGGCGCTGATCTCTGCGCTGATTGTTTCCGGTTTGCCCACACAGCGCTTTGCGTTTGAGGGGTTTTTGCCAAGCAAAAAAGGGCGGAAAACCCGTTTTCAGAAATTAGCCGAGGAAGAGCGGACCATTGTTTTATATGAATCTCCGCATCGGTTGCTGAAAACCTTAACGGAAATTTTACAGTATTGGGGGGACCGCCAGTGCGTCATGGCCCGGGAGATCACGAAAAAATTTGAAGAAATTTACCGCGGCCCGGTTTCTGAGTTACTGGAACAACTTCAGAAGAAAACGGTTAAAGGCGAAATAGTTTTGATTGTGGAAGGTTTCTCAAAAAAGAGGAAACAAAAAAATGGCTAAAGGAAGCAAAGGATTTCTACCGGGATGGTTGGAAAATGGATTTCTGAATTTGCTGAATCCGTTTGTGCGTCTGTTTTCCAGGTGGAATATTAATCCCAATACGTTTACCATCTGGGGAATTGTTTTGACAACTGCCGGAACCGTATTGCTCTTTTTCGATAGTCGCTTTATCCACCTGACCGGCGTCTTGATTCTCTTGGGAGGAATTTGCGATATCATCGACGGGAAATTAGCCCGAATGTCCGGAAAGGTGAGTAAATTTGGCGCTCTGTTCGATTCTTCCATTGATCGCTATTCGGAAGTGATCATGTATTTTGGGATCGCGTCGTTTTACGTAAAAGCAGATGATTATCTGCTATCCGTCATGACGTTTATAGCCCTTGGCGGGTCGGTGATGGTCAGTTATGTCCGTGCACGGGCAGAAGGATTGGGATTCGAAGCAAAAGTCGGTTATATGCAGCGTCCGGAACGGGTTGTTTTTATCGGTGCCGGTGCTCTATTACATTTCCCACTTTTTCATTTATCCCTGTTTCATGTACAAAATTTCCCCGTAACTCTGCTGGATATTGCCATTTGGGCGGTGGCGATCTTCTCCAATATCACAGCAATCCAACGATTAAGGTATGTATATCTAATTAGTAAAGAACAATCTGTTTAGGAGGTTTTAATGCAAGCAACAAGTAATGAAAATTTCAACATTCCGGACGCGAAAGGCAGATTAGGAATACTGCTTCCGGGGCTGGGCGCAGTGGCCACCACATTCATCGCTGGCGTATTCGCCATTCGCAAAGGGTTGGCCAAACCTTTTGGTTCGTTAACCCAGATGAATCATATCCGTCTGGGACGCCGCGATGAAAACCGTAATCCGTTAATCAAAGATTTGGTTCCTTTAACGGATTTAAATGATCTTTATTTTGCCGGCTGGGACCCATTCGAAGACGATGCTTATCAGTCTGCACTCAAGGCCGGCGTTTTGCAAAAGGATTTGCTGGACAGTGTAAAGGAAGAACTGGAGTCGGTGAAACCCATGCCAGCGGTTTTTGATCGCAAATACGTTAAAAAACTGGACGGCCATCATGTAAAAAAAGCTGCTAACTGGTTTGAATATGTGGAAATGGTACGCGAAGATATTCGCAATTTCAAAGCGAAACACAACCTGGACCGGATGGTAATGATTTGGACGGGCAGCACGGAAATTTTTATGAAGCCGTCTGAGGTGCATCAGAGCAAAGCGGCCTTCGAGCAGGGACTGAAAGACAATCACCCCGATATTGCTCCCAGTATGATTTATGCTTGGGCGGCCATCGCTGAAGGTATTCCCTATGCCAACGGTGCCCCAAACCTGACCGCAGATATTCCGGCCATGTACGAATTTGCCGATGAGATGGGCGTGCCTCTGGCTGGCAAGGACTTTAAAACCGGTCAGACGCTGATGAAAACCATCCTGGCACCGGGCTTCAAAGCCCGCATGCTGGGCGTGGAAGGCTGGTTCTCCACTAATATCCTCGGCAACCGCGACGGAGAAGTTCTGGACGATCCGGAATCCTTTAAAACAAAGGAAGAAAGCAAGCTGTCGGTGCTGGATCAAATCCTGCAGCCCGATCTTTATCCTGAGCTTTATAAAGATCTGTATCACAAAGTGCGGATCAATTACTATCCGCCGCGCGGCGATAACAAGGAAGGCTGGGACAATATCGATATTTTTGGCTGGCTGGGATATTCCATGCAGATCAAAATCGACTTTCTCTGCCGCGACAGCATTCTAGCCGCGCCGATTGTACTGGATCTGGCCTTGTTTATGGATTTGGCCAGCCGGGTCGGATTTAAGGGGATTCAGGAATGGTTGTCGTTTTATTTTAAGAGTCCCATCCACGCACCCAATCTCTATCCGGAACATGATCTTTTTATCCAGCAGATGAAGCTGAAAAATACGCTGCGTGTTCTGGCCGGAGAAAAGGAAATTACCCACCTGGGGCTGGATTATTACATGGGTTAGCCGCTTTAAATAACTCAAGATTTTATCAGGAACAAACCGGACATTGCCACCGGTTTGTTCTTTTTTTTAATTGCCGGGCCTGGAAAGGGCCCCGGTGTAGTAGCAACTTGAACAGGTTTTGAGCCTAAGATTTAATTCTCAGAAATGGATCGCGAATGGAATTGACTGGTCATGAAAATAAAGGAACGCTTAAGGAAGTTTTGCGCACATCGCTTCCGGCTGTAGTCGATTTGTCTTCGCAAACCATAACCTGGCTCATTGAGGCAATTTTCATCGGGCAGTTGTCCGCCTATGCTTTGGCCGGTGTGGGTATAGCCCAGCAATTTGTTATTCTAACATTTAGCATACTACTTACTTTTGTTGTTGGTAGTTCCATCATCATTGTCCGTTATCTGGGAGCAGGGGATAAATGGAACGCTAATCATGTACTCGGCCAGGCTCTGTTCATGGGTATCCTCCTTTCGGTTTTCATCGGTTTGCTCTGGCATTTTGTCGTCCCGCTGCTGTTTTATCTGATTAAGGAAGAAGGTGCCCAGGCCCGCTACTACGGGGTAATCTACATAAAAACCATCTCTTATTTCGCGCCGATTATTATTACTAATTTTATTGCCATCGGCATTTTACGCGGGGTGGGAGACACGCTGCTCACCATGAAAATCAGTCTGATAATCAATGGATTGAATATCCTGCTAGACGCGTTGTTGATTTTTGGTTTGCTTGGTTTCCCGCGGCTGGAAACATTAGGCGCGGCCTTAGGTGTAGGCATTGCCCATAGTGTGGGATTTATAATCACTTT
The DNA here is from genome assembly GCA_964547355.1 of uncultured Calditrichaceae bacterium. Classification (GTDB taxonomy): domain Bacteria; phylum Calditrichota; class Calditrichia; order Calditrichales; family Calditrichaceae; genus CAZJNP01. The sequence goes on along the minus strand of CAZJNP010000262.1, from coordinate 735 downwards.
AATTTATCTCAGAAACCGCAAATCCAGCCTGTTTTTAGCCGTGATGGAGATTACCAGACCCAGACTGTCCACATTTAAACAGTTGTTTAAATTAGGCATTCCCACAACCATTGAACAGTTCGTCTGGTCGATCGGGCAGATTGTATTAAGCTTTTTCGCTGCCCGGATCAGTGTGACGGTTTTAGCTGCGCATCAGGTGCTGGTGCGGTTGCAGTCGGTGATTTCCATGATCAATTGGGGGTTCGCCGTCTCGGCAATGACCCTGGTAGGCAAAAATATCGGCGCCAACGATCATGCCGAGGCGCGTAAAAGTGGCAAAGTCGTAGCGCTGGTTTCCATTTTAACCAGTGCGGTATTAATGGTGATCTTGTACTTTTTGTCCGATCCCATTTTATCCGTTTTCACCAACGATGCAAACGTTATTCGGGCCGGGCAGGCGATCATCATCGTTTTTATTCTCCTGCAGATTCCCAAAGCGGCCAATACTTCTTATTCCGGCGGCCTGCGCGGTGCGGCGGATTTAAACTGGTTAATGTATCTGGCCATCGGTTCGGTAATTATTAATGAATTTTTGGGCGCCTACGTATTGTGCTTCGGGTTTAGTTTAGGTTTGCTGGGCCTGTGGTTGATCCAGATTCTGGACGAAAGCGGCCGCCTGGTTCTGAATGTGTGGCGCTTTAACCGCGGGCACTGGAAAGATATTTTGTAGTTTTCGGTCGGTATTTTTCTCTGAAC
>CAZJNP010000261.1:0-4710 GCA_964547355.1 uncultured Calditrichaceae bacterium | reverse complement strand
TAGGTGTGCTTAGGTGATTTCGGCCTGTCTGGGGGGATCGGAGAGGTGTATAAGAGAAAGGAGTCTCACTATTACATCGAACAGGCACGTACAACGCTATCGGTTAAACATCTTTCCCTGCTCAATTCTATTGGTATTGCAGACGCTCATGTATCTCTTGTTAATCTGGGGTTAAGCGGCCAAACGGATTCGAATGGGCAGATCACTTTTTACCACACGCCTTCCGACTCCCTGGTTATCATTACAGCAGCTATCGGCTATTTTTCCGACACGACGGTTGTACGTCAATTAAGTACCGATAATACCTTTACGGTGCGACTTAACGCTCGTCCGCAAATGACCTTAACCGAATTCAACTCCCTGTATGGCGAGTTCGAGGGGGTACCTGAAGGTTATGTGGTATCGGCACATATTCGCACATTTATTGAAGACATTGACGGAATCGACGATATCGCAAATGTAATCCTTATAAACAGACTTCATTCCTTCAGAGATACATTGATGTTGGTTAACACAATTACCGGTGAATTCTCTTCTTCTTTCGGTATCAAAGATATTGATGAGGGGCTGCTGCCGGGCGAGTTTCCGGAACTTAATTTTGAATTGATCGTGAAAAACCTTAACGGTGACAGCGTAGTTTCGAATAATCTAACGGTAAGACGTGTCATTACTAAAACAACGACCTTATTGACACCAGGAGAAGGTGAAGCTTTACAGGACTCAGTAGTTTTTAAATGGGAGAAAATGAATTTCGACTTTTCATTTACCTATAATCTGATTTATTCCAATATACAAACCTTTCAGCAGTACAGGATTACCGGTATTCCAAGTGATCAGACCACCGTCATGGTAAAAAATCTGATTCCGGGTAGTTACTCGTGGCAGGTTCAGGTGGAAGACCGTTTAGGCAACCGTTCCCAATCCAAAATTTCGATATTTCGATATGCGCAATAATATACAAATAAATTATGATCAGCTTCGTACGGAACACTTACGCGTTATTTATGAACTTGCCAGACAAATGGCCAGGGTGGGCGACGAAGAGCAGATTCTGGAAATCGTATTAGATGAACTGATGAAAGAAACCGGAGCGGAAGTGGGCGCTTTTATTTCCTACGATCCGCTGCAGGATGTCTTTGAACCCAGAACCATCAAAACCGACGGTCAATTATCAAAAAAAGACGTCCATTTCTCTCAAACGGTGTTTCGGCAAGTTAAAGACAGCAAGGAGGCCATTCTTTCTTTCGATACCCGCGCTGATCAAAAATACAGCAAAACACAAAGCGTTATTATAAACCAAATTCATGCTATCCTTGCTTTTCCTTTAATCATTAAAGACCAGGTATACGGTATTCTCTATTTTGACAGCCGTCGCAACCGGCAAAGCTTCAACGAATCTTCGCGCCAGTTTCTTTCCTTTTTCTCAGTTATTGCTTCTTTGGCATTGGAACAGGTGCTTCGAAAAAAACAGATCGAATCCGAAAATGTTTTGTTAAAGAATCAACTCGACCGCCAACTACCGATTCCCACTATCATCGGGCGATCCGAACCGATGCAGAAATTGTTTCAACTGATTCGCAAAGTGGCCCGATCGGACGCCTCGGTCATCATCACCGGAGAAAATGGTACGGGTAAAGACCTCGTGGCGCACGCCATCCATGACCTCAGCCCGCGTAAAGACAAGCCGTTTATTGCCCAGTATATCGGCAATATCCCGGCCACCATCCTGGAAAGCGAATTGTTCGGATATAAAAAAGGCGCCTTTACAGGAGCCACTCAGGACAAACTGGGGCTTTTTGAGGCCGTAAACGGTGGCACTCTTTTCCTTGATGAAATCGGCGACTTGCCCCTCGATTTACAGACCAAGCTGTTGCGTGTGCTGCAAAATAAAGAGATTAAACGCCTGGGAGAAAATACTGTCCGCTCGGTGGACGTACGGATTATTACGGCCACCAACCGGGACCTGAAGAAATTAATCCAGGAAGGCAAATTTCGGGAAGATTTCTACTACCGGCTGAATGTGATCAGCATTCATGTACCGGCGCTAAGAGACCGGAGGGAAGACATTCCCCTGCTGGCCGAACATTTTCTTAAGAAGGCAAATCCCGAACATCCTCTCCGGATCAGTAAAGAGGCAATGAAAAAGCTGATGCATTATCACTATCCGGGGAATGTACGACAACTGGAAAACATCCTAAACCGGGCGGTTATTTTAGCAGAAGACAATGTCATTCCAGAAGACGCCATTCAGTTCGACGATGCCATGCCCACACCGGAAACCCAGGTTTTAATGGGAACCATGGAAGAATTGAAGAATCTGATCATTAAGCAGCGCATCGAACATTTTAATGGTAACAAATCACAGGCCGCGCGCAGTTTAAATATTTCCCTGCGCTCTTTGCAGCAAAAAGCAAAAGAACTGGGTTTGTAACATGACATCTCTCGGAAATTACGACATCCTGGAAATCATTTCTCAAACCGGACCTTCCACAGTTTACCTGGCGCGGCATAAAAAATTAAACCGAAAAACTCTGCTAAAGGTTTATCGCGGCGGCGATCCTGATTTGATCGACCGTTTTGAGCGCGAAGCGCGCATTGTGGCCGACTTGAATAGCGATTTTATTGTTCAAATCTATGATTTTGGCGAAATTAACGGCCAGTATTACATTTCAATGGAATATGTGGAGGGGCAAAATCTTCATGACTTTTTGACTTCCCATTCCCTGTCTGCAGACGAGATTATTGAATTCAGTTTTCAAATCGCCCGAGCTGTGGCGGTATTGCACGTAAAGGGTTATATCCACCGCGATCTGAAACCGGAAAACATTCTGGTCAGCAACGATCAAAAAATCAAATTAACGGATTTTGGTATTTCCCTACATAGTTCGCTTAAACGGATTACTTCAGAAGGCGCATTGTTAGGTACGCCCATGTACATGTCGCCGGAACAAATCAACAATCTTCCGCTTACCTGCTCTTGCGATGTTTTTGCCCTGGGCATCATTTTCTATCAAATGGCCACAGGTAACCATCCGTTCGAATCGGAACAATACGGCGAAGTTTTTGCCCGAATCCTCTCCCATGATCCCGCTCCCCTGAGCGAATTACGCCCCGATCTCCCGGAATGGTATTGCAAAATGGTAGCCCGCGCGCTCAGCAAAGAACCGCAAGACCGGATTCAGGATGCTATAGCGCTTTTAAAGATCATGCAGGAAAACATGCCGGAGCGGTTTGCAGATTTTGCCATACCCGGCAAAAGTAAAAGAAGGTATTTACGTCCCGTCCTTTTTACTACGTTACTACTATTGAGCGCGATTATTGGGGTATGGTATTTTCAGGGCTATTTTTCCCCTCCCGACCGGCAACCAGTGCTCACCGACACCTTAAGCACAGTTTTACGGAATTCTGACAGCTCCGGCCATGCCATGAAACCTGAAAGCACCATTGCCGTCCAGAAACCATCTGAAAATAACAATAATAAATCTAACCGATCGGAAGCTAATCAGGAAAATGTAACCGAACATAAGGATCTGGTTCTCCCAAATAAACAACCGACCACTTTATTCATCCAGACCTATCCCTGGTGCAAAATATATTTGAACTATAAACCGATCGATCAAACACCCATGACCAGCCCGATTAAAGTAACACCCGGTCGGTACATTCTGGGTTTGCAGAATCCCGCTTATCCGTCGCTTATGGACACCATTGATATTTTGCCATTTCAGGAAAATAAATTTTATTACCACCTGGATTCCATCTTTGCGCGCGTTGATCTGAAAGTAATTCCGTGGGGTAAGGTCTATATCGACGGCAAATATATCGGCACCACACCGTTAAAAAATCCCATTTACGTGACACGTGATTTTCATGTGCTGGAAATTCATAATGAATACTATAAGAACTGGATCGATACACTGGATACCAGAAATACACTGGTCATCAAACGTCATATTCAATTGGAAGAAAAATTGTAATGAATGTAAAGCACTTCACACATCTTTTTGTGTTCTGTCTGTTGTTTGCACTATTCGGCATCCAGACACTGTACGCTCAAAAACTGGATCAATCCATTCAGTCTCTGGAAAACGATTTTAAGTCCTTTAAGTATGAGCAGGTATTAAAAAAAGGACGTTTTCTCCTGGGCGACCCTTATGCTTCGCGTAAAGACAGTTTGCAAATTTTTCAGTACATGTTAAGTTCCGCTTATGCTCTGAACGACACCAGCCAGGCGCGTACAATCATCGAAGAAATCCTTAAAATCGATCACTCATTTAAGCTGAACCCTAAAGACACATCGCCAAAAATTATTGAGTTCTTCAATTATGTAAAACAGCAGAACAGACGGGAGCAGGAAAAAAACAGCACGCCCATTGTGCGGACGATAACCGTACCTGTAAAAACCTCCCATTTAATCACATCCCTTCTGTTTCCAGGTGCAGGACATCTACTGGCCGGCAAAAAGAAGAAGGGCTACACCTACTCAGCGGTCACCGGGTTCTGGCTGGCCGGTATCGTCTATTCCTGCTATGAAACGGATAAACGGGCAGATGACTATCTAAAAGCCCAAAGGGGCGCGGACTTTTCTTCCCTTTACGACCGTTATAATACCGCTTACCAGATCAGAAATCTTCTGATTGTGGGATACGGATTATGGAATATTTTTAACCTGTACGATTTAAATCAAACGGAAGCCACACAGCTTAATGT
>CAZJNP010000260.1:0-4712 GCA_964547355.1 uncultured Calditrichaceae bacterium | reverse complement strand
AGAGAAGACCAGTAGGCTAATCAGCGTAATAAATATGGAAAAATAGATTATAATTTTTTTCATTAAATTTTTATGACTTAATTCTGTACGAAACTGAATATTCTTACATAAAAAGCGCTAATAAGTTCCTTAATTCATCCGAATCAGGTACTTATCAGGCTGAATCAGGTCGCTCTTAAGTATTTATTTAAAGCCTTAAAAATTAATAAATAATCATTGCATTGTCAAAGTTAATCCACCCAGCCCCCCACATTTGAAATTTTTGTGGCGCTATATCGTTTTATATGGATATCGTGGAGCAAAAAAGGAACAAGAAAACGAGTTAGGAAAGCTTATTGAATGGTGAGATAAAAACTTTATTTCCATACGGCTACATAGCAGATCATAAAAAAAATAGCCGCACGATGGCGGCTATTGATCAGTTGATTCCCAATAAAAATCAATTTTTCAGGTATCCAATTGCTCCGCGATTAATTCGGCCACATCTTTAACCTGAACATTTGATTCTAATTCTTTGGCGGCATCGTTCATCATAGTCAAACAGAAAGGACAGGCGGTACCCAGAGTATCCGCTCCGCAAGCCTGTACCTCTTTAAATCGACGTTGACGCACCGGTTCAGTGCCCTGCTCTTCTTCCTTCCACATCTGAGCACCGCCGGCACCGCAACAAAAGCTTTCTTCTCTGTTATTTTCCATTTCCACAAAATCGATACCTAAAATCTTCAGGTTTTCTCTGGGCGCGTCAAACACATGGTTGTGCCGTCCCAAATAACAGGGATCATGAAACGTTATTTTTCCACCGGTATTTTGAGGTTTAACGCTTATTTTTCCCTGCTGGATTAATTGTTCGATAAACTCCGTATGATGCACCACCTCATAATTTCCTCCAAATTGGGGATATTCGTTTTTAAGGGTATGTAAACAATGCGGGCAGGTGGTTACTATTTTTTTAACGCCGGCCTGATTCAATGTTTCCACATTGGCCTCGGCCATCATGGAAAACAGGTATTCGTTACCTGCTCTTCGTGCGCTGTCACCGGTACAGCTTTCTTTATTACCAAGAACGGCAAAATTAACCTGAGCTTTATTCAGGATTTTCGTAAACGCTCTGGCAATCTCCTGACCTTTCTGGTCAAAAGCACCGGCGCAGCCTACCCAGTAAAGTATTTCATAATCCGGGTTTTCTTCGACTGTTTTTACGGTTAAAGAAGCATCTTCTTTAGCCCAATTTAATCGATCTTCGTTTATATTCCATGGATTTCCATTGCGCTCCATTCCGTTGAAGGCGGTTTGCAGCTCTTTCGGGAATCGGCTTTCTTCCAGCACCAGATGGCGGCGCATATCCACAATCCGGTCAATGAATTCTATGGTCAACGGGCAGGCATTTTCGCAGGCCCGGCAGGTCGTACAGGCCCATAAAACTTCTTCTTTTATGACACTGCCTACCAAAGGATCGTGTTTCAATTCCAGGGATTCCAATTCTTCTCTGGAATGTTTTACAATATCATTGATATTATCGTTAATATAGTGCCGCATATCTTCATTAATGACTTTTGGGGAAAGCAGCTTTCCGGTGTTAAAAGCCGGACAGACCGATTGACAGCGTCCGCATTCCGTACAGGTATAGACATCCAGAATATCTTTCCAGGCGAAATGATGGATTTTAGACGCGCCGTAATGTTCCGCATTTTCAATGTCAATGGTTGGCGTCGGTTCGGGGTCCAGGCGTCTGAAAAAGACGTTAAAAGGAGCGGTTATCACATGAAAATGCTTGGATATGGGCAAGAAATTTAAAAAGACCAGCAGAATGACGGCATGGGTCCACCATCCTGCATTGAACAGGATTTGTGCAGTTTGCTGTGTCATGTTCTGAGCTAAGAATAATTGGCCCATAAAAACATGCATCAAAGATTCGTTTTCAAGATTCGCGCCATAAAGCACTTTTTCCGCGCCGTTCATAATAAAATCCGATACCATGATCAGCAAAATAAACCCTAGGATCACATATCCATCCCATCCGATGGTGAGGCGTTTGGGTTTTAGAACCAGTCGTCGGAAAAAGGCGATTACAACCATCAATGCCACGATAATTTCGAACACATCGCGCATGTAATTATACACCGTTAAGGTCGGACTTCCCTTTTGCAGGAACGGGAAGTGAAAGCCATGAAACCAGCCTCCTAAAAGTACATTGGTGGAATTGATTAAAAGGACGACAAATCCCCAAAAGATAAACGCATGTAAGATGCCGGCGCCAAAAAACCTTCGCCTCAGGATTCGCGTTTGGCCAAACACCACTTGGACGAGCAGGGCAAGTCTTTTCCCGATTTGATCAAATCGATCTTTGGGTTCGCCTTTGAGAACCACGGCGATGCGGCGATACATGATATACACAAACGAAACACTCGCCGCAATAAAAAACAAGGCATAAATCACATAAGCGATCATACTACTTGTGGGATGCATTTCATACCTCTTCTGTTAGAAATGGGCTGTTTTATTTAGTACCTCAACAATTTATAGTTATGTTCTGATTTAAAGCGCCTTTTCAAATTGTTTTAGTAGACTTCCAATGAGCCGGGGGCCAAAACCAGTAGCGCCTTTACCGTAGTATTCTAAATGTTTTACATCATACGCCGTACCGGCAATATCCACATGCACCCATTTTGCTTTGCCGGTAAAATGCTCCAGAAATTTAGCCGCGGTAATGGCACCTCCCCAGCGACTGCCCACATTTTTCAAATCCGCATAGTTGCTTTCCAGATCTTTATTGTAGATATCATCCAGAGGCATGGGCCACACTTTATCTCCGGATGTTTCACCGGCTCGGAACAACAAATCCCGGATTTTTTCATCCTTTGTAAAGAGTCCGGCCCGTTTATCACCCAGTGCTACCACACAGGCACCGGTCAGGGTGGCGAAATCAATCATCAAGTCCGGCTTAAATTTTTCTTCAGCATAACTTAAAGCGTCGGCCAATATTAACCGTCCTTCGGCGTCCGTATTGATGATTTCGATGGTCTTCCCGTTGTACGCTTTTACAATATCCCCAGGTTTTATGGCATTGCCCCCGGGCATATTTTCAACGGTTGGAATCAGGGCAAAAATCTCCAGATCCGGTTTAAGTCTTTTCACTACTTCCATAATGCCGACAACTGCCGCAGCACCGGACATGTCAAATTTCATCTCCTCCATATTGGCCGCAGGTTTAATGCTTATTCCGCCGCTGTCAAAGGTGACCCCCTTCCCCACCAGAGCCAACTTTTTCGCATTTTTCTTATTGGGTTTATAATGGATGGTAATTAAAAAGGGTTCCTGACTGCTACCCTGTGCCACCGCTAAAAGCGCATTCATTCCAAGTGTTTGCATTTGCTTTTTTCCGAGCGTTTCAACCTTGAAATGGGGGGCATCCTTAAATTGTTTTTGAACAGATTGCTTTAAAGCAGAAGGCGTTAAAAGATTAGACGGCTGGTTGGCAAGGTCTCTGGTCAGGCGCACACCTTCCATCATGGCGTTTACTTCGATAATGATTTTTCGAAAGCGTGGGGTGTATTCCACTTTATTACACACAAAAATGAATGTGGCAGCCGGTTCCCTTTTTTGTGGTTCACTCTTAAAACGATCAAAACGATAGCGCTGAAAAGCCACACCTTCGGTAAATGTTCGGATAAAATCTTCACGGCAAAAATTTAAATTGGCCATAAAGATATGTGTTCGTTTCGCCTTAAGTTGCCGCTGCTTTTCGCTCACCAAGAATCCGAGGGCCCGGAAAGAATCAAAACTGTTTTCAGGATGCTTTCCGAGTCCTACCAGAAGGATGCGTTCTATGTTCTGTGATTCTCTGGGATAGATGATAGCCGATTCTTTGGCATCACCGGAAAAATCCTTGCGGGCAAAATAATCTTCCAGGTCCTGATGAATTTCTTCAGGGAAAACGGACAAATCTTTTTGACGCTTACGGGCAAACCCTTGATCCATAAAGATAACCAGGAGACTTGTCCTCAACCCTCTGCGGGGTAAAGTTGCAATTTGAAACATATGCTTTCCTTTTTTAATATTGAGCGGGAATGGCATTATTATTAATAAGCAACTGCCGTTTAAATGGACTCAGGTGATCGACAAATAAGATCCCGTTCAGATGATCGATTTCGTGTTGGAGCACCCGGGCCATCCACCCGTCAAACCAGCGTTCATAGGTTTTCCCGAACCGATCCTGATACTTAACCCGAATCCTTTCTGGGCGTGTAACTTCTTCCCGTACGTCCGGAACGGACAGGCAGCCTTCTTCAATGGTTGATTTTCCTTCGCTTTCGAGTATTTCAGGATTGATAAAGGAGAAGGCGCCTTCAAATTCGCTTTCTTCTAAGGGTGTAATATCAATAATTAACAGTTGTTTAACTACCCCTATTTGCGTTGCAGCTAACCCGATACCATCTTCCTTATACATGATTTCAGTCATTTGATCGATCAAGCTTTGAAGCTTTCTGTCAAACACTGTGATCTTTTCTGCTTTTTTGCGAAGTACAGGATCGCCGATGTATCGAATTTTATAGATCATATCTAACGGATTTCCTTTTACTTGAAAACTGGTTAAAGACCAGGTGTAGCTATGGGCATCAGAGTTCACACCAACAAAACTCACACCTGCGTATTAAATGTGTCTCATTAAGTTAAGAATATACAAAAATAATTAAATGAACAAAAATAAGGAT
>CAZJNP010000259.1:0-4723 GCA_964547355.1 uncultured Calditrichaceae bacterium | reverse complement strand
GCCTACAGTTTTACTGTGAATCCCCAGGCAAAGTATTCGTTTAACTGGTAAGAAAGGGTCGTAGTAAAAAGACCCGGCACCACCACAAAGCGAATCGCCGGTTGAATTAAAAAACGGTCGCCGAATCTGTTACGGAAATTTTCGTCAAAAATTACCACATTCTCAAGAAGCAGGGAAAGCTTCCCTCTCAAGTCGTTAAAAAACGGGTAATACTGAAAGCTGAGCGCCGCCTTTCTGCGGTCCAGATAGAGCGAGGAGTGGAGGTAAAATTGCGGCACGGAAACGTTGCCGGTTAAAAATAAGGAATATCCGATGTTTTCGTGACTGACCGCATCAATAGGCTCCAGATCATAACCATATTGCACGGCACCTAAGGCCAAACCTGTTTTGAATACATCTATTTCACCGTTCAGCAGGCGCAGTTTTATGGCGAATTCCTGCCAGTCGAAAAATTTTTCCTTTTGGCTGAGGTTAAAAGTCACGGCAACAATTTTCCAGAAAAACGCATATTCCGCCTTAAAAAAGCCAAACGGTTTTAACGCCGGGGTAATGGTGATTTCCTGCATGGTACCGCTAATCTCCGCGGTGGGCACAGAAATCATTCGATGGGGCATGGCCATCCGGATAAAATCTCCCCGCGTTGCCATCAGGTGGGCGCGGTGCCGCTGTTTTGCGCGCAGTTTTTCAGCCTCCAGGCGTTCTTTTTCTCTTTGTAATTCCAGCCGTTTCCGTTCTTTTTCCGCTGCAATGCGGGCCATTTCCCGTTCGTGGCGGATTTTTTCCCGCTCCGTCTCCTCTTTGGTCAGATTTTCATGCCGCAGCCGTTCCGCCTCGCGCTCCAATTCCTCCTTAAAAAGAGTCAGATACTTTTCTTTTTCATATTTGATCAAACTATAGTAGGTACCGGTGGCGTCGTTATAATAGCGATCGGTAATGGTAATGCCTCTTAAGTCCAACCCGGATTCCACCTTTAATTTGCGCTTGAAGGAATCGGTAATCCGGCCGCCTTTTTCCGCCAGATAGGAATCGGTTACAGACCGCACTTTAACACTGACGTTTTTGGAGAATTCGCCGCGGGCGTCGTCATCGGCCGCTTTTTGGGATTCGGTGGAACTGCCGATACCGAAATAGTATTTGTCCGGATTTTTAACGGTGAGGTGGGTAACCCAGTACGGGGCGTTTTGGGCAAAAAGAGCAGATACAATAAATAATGTCGCCGGCAATAGGATGTATCGCCAAAATCGTGCACTGTTCAAAGCGGCCTCCTTGTTTTAACCATAGCGGACAGATTTTCTTTGCAATCGGAAATAATTTTAAAATTACAAGGATTTCCCTTTAATTTCAAACAGTTTGAAATTTGACATATTGGTAAATTCCAGTTGAATGACCGAAACCGGGCGAAATTCCGGGATTCGCGCCATAATCCGTTCTTCGCCATTGACAAAGAGTTTAAATATGGGACCTTCTTTTCTGATGGTTGCCTGGATCGTTTTATTGCGAAAATCCACATGCCGTTTGTCACGGATTTTGTTTAGCTGGCTCCAACCCAAAACATCCACGGTGGCGGTCACCTTGCCGACAAGCATGCGTATATGTGTATTGAATGCTTGTTTTCCGAATTGGAACAGATAGGTTATTTCAAAGTCTTGCGGCATGTTCAGCCCGGTAATGGAAATCGAATGTTTGCCGCTGTTTTCGAAATCGGTCAAATATTTCCCGCGTCGACCCTGTTTTACCATCAACTTATCGCCGCCAAACCAACCCTGCGGCAGGTAGCCTTCTTTAACTTCCGAAAAATCCTCCATTAAAAAATATCGGCGTGGTTCCGTCATGTCCGGTTTTGGTTTGGGCACGGACACTACTTGTGGCTTTTGAGGAGAAGCTCCGAACTGGTGATGCAAATCCAACAGTTTGTTTTTGGATATTTCCACCAGTACAAACGCTTGAATGGCCCTTTTATCGCGTAAGAACGCTTGCTTAGTGACGGACGCTTCTTTCAGGATAGCCTCTGTTTCCCGCGTGTCAATCCGATCTCCGGAAAGGTCGAAAATGGTTTCATTTATTTTTTTGGCCAGTTTGGCTTTAGCGATTTTAACGGCTTCGTTAACCGCGTTTTCCCTGACATCGGAATACGCCGTGCCTTTAGCGATCAGCATGTTCGGTGTATTGGGCGGGGACATGAACCACTGCGGGATGGATTGAGAAAAAAGAAACTTTGGAAAAATAATCGCCACCACTAAGAATGCTTTTAAAATTTTCATAACACCTCCAATCAGAGAAACAACAATTTTATTTTCACTCCACTTCTTGCCAATATGATTTTAATTCAATGATATTTATCTTTTCGCCATTTCCTACTGCAATAATGTTTTCACCGGGTTTGAAAGCAACAGCCATAACATATCCGGGTTGACGAATATTGAACAATATTCTCCTCTGATTTAATTCGAGGTTCCAGATTTCTACATTATTCCCACAACAGACGGCAAGTTTGGTTCTGTCCTGGTTCAAGGCAAATCCTGTATAAGAGCTGCAAGGTCGGACGGTATCGCTTAATTCTTCCAATATTTTTCCACTTGATGTCGATCTTATTTCTATTTTTCCTTTGGTTTTATGGATTAGAACGAACTTCTTATCTGGCAAAAATGCAACAGCACATTCGCCCCCCTCGGGTAATAAAATATTCCACAATATAGTTGCGGTTTCAACATCCCAAAGTTTCACTTCATCATAATAATAAAAAGCAATAATTTTATCCCCCATTAAATTAGAGACCTCTCGATCCGCATAATCTATGGAACCAATTCCCGGACTGCTTTGGTAATCCAATGTCAGATTTTTGATTAAATCTCCGTTTTGTGTATCATAAATCGGTAAATAACTATTGCTTAATCCAACGGCGATTTTGCTTCCTGACCAATTAAAACAAATTGACTTTGGATGTCCCCATGCAGGAGATATTCGATTCATCAACTTACCGGAATACCCATCCCAGATAATTACATCGCCAATCCATCCATAGCTAGCTATTAAGGAACCTGTTACGTTAAAGATAACCCCATTCACACTATATCCATGGCCTTTCATGTGAGATAGAATTTCTCCAGTTTTGCCATCCCACAGTATCAAGGTGCAGTCAGCACTCGCGGAAACAAGTCGCAGACCAGCGCTGCTATAAGCCAGAGCTTTTACTGCACCACGGTGCCCGGAAAAAGTATCCAATAACAAACCGTCCGTTAACCTTGCCCGGACGACGTGTGAATATTCCGATGCAGCATTTTTATCTGAAATCACTGCTTTTAGCCTGTAATAGAACTCATCGCTCTCAGATAAATCCGAATCAATATAGGACGTGCTGTTTTTGTCCAACGTTACAATTTCAACAAAATCGTTTGACGATGATCCTGCCCTCCGTTCAATCACAAATCCTGTTTCATTCGTGCTGTTATCATCCCAGGTTAATTTTAATTCCGTTTCGGATAACCCTTGGATATGCACATTGCTCGGCGCTCTCAAACCTTCAGCAACTTGCTCCGGACTTGTTAGTTGTGTGTTTTTGCAGGAACTGGTAAGAATAATCGCTGCCAGGAAAATTGCCATATACACTTGTTTTATAGGTTTCATTTTGTTTTCGCCTTTTTCTTTTTACCCCCAAATACATACCAAAAACCCGTTCTGTAAATCATATGGTTGGTATAGCCTGTCTGATCAAAAAAGAACCGTTTGCCGACGCTGATGAAATAGCCGCCATCGCCCCAGTTCTTCTGGTAACGCAATGCCAGTAACAAACCAAGTGTATTATAATCTGCCTCGCCGATCTTTTCTTTTCCGATCTTATATATAAAACTGCCCAGGTTATAAAATACCCCTACCAATGGATAAAACGTTTCGTAAAAAACAAACGGGGCCCAGCTGAAATGAAAATTGATAAAACTAACGAACAAAGAATCATTCTCCGCCCCGTCAAGCGCTAAGTTATCTTCTCCGGAAACTTCATAAGATATTCCGATATCAACGGGGGCAAAAAACCAGTTCACCTCGAATGCCAATGTATGTTGGGGCCTTTCATAAGGATAGTTGGCGATCTCATACATCAAACTCGAGGTAAGAACTGTTTTATAATAAGCCAAGGATAATGCCCAGCCATTAAGAAGTTTTGATATCCGTTCATTTCCGAAGCCGGTGAACCTGAAGGGCCGGCCAACGGTCTTAACTAATTTAAACGTATATGTTTTTGTTTCGGCCCGTACAGTGATGGTTCTTTCTTCAGGGTCATACGTTTTTTTCGTTACCAATATTTTATAGCGTCCCTGATTAAGTTTAATATTCTTTAAAGGAATGGTCCCTTTGTACTTACCATCGATATAAACATTGGCGCCCTTTGTTCCAACGATGTGAATAATACCATTCTGGGCTAATCGGATGGATACCTGTTCTTTTTCTCCTTTTAGTATTTCAAGCGATCGTTTCTCATCCCGATAATCTTTAAGAGAAATCCTCATTGAATATCTGCCGGCCGGAACCCTTTTCTCTATTATGGGCGTTTTTCCAAGTTCCTGATAATCCAGAAAAACCGTTGCTCCAGGAGGTTCGGTTTCTACCGTTAAATAACCTTCTTGTCTTGTAAGTTTTTGTTTGATGGTTACTGTTTCTCCGGGTTTGATTTGAATCGTTTTAGTGAAAGGGTCATGATAAGGTTTTGTTAATTTAATGTCGTGTGATC
>CAZJNP010000258.1:0-4724 GCA_964547355.1 uncultured Calditrichaceae bacterium | reverse complement strand
TTACTATATATATTAAACGTCTTGGCCTGCCGAATGGCGGAATGCAGCAGTTAATTCAAGATTTCATAAAAAGGTCAAATAGTGTCATTTTCCCACAATGGTTTGGAATAATTCGCAAGCCGGGATTCGTTGTCGAAAAAGAACGATTAACTTTTATTTAGAATAAGAATTAGAGAAAGGAATAACCTTTGGCCCAAATTTTTCCTAAATGGACAAACAAGCTTCCGACGATTGTGCTTATTCTTGTTATAGCGGGAGGCGCCTCGGTCGTTGGTTTCTTCTGGTATTTTGGTTCACCGGAGTATACGGATGTTGGTTACCGGCCGAAGCAGCCGGTTCCTTACAGTCACAAACTCCATGTCGGTGAGCTGGGATTGGACTGTAGGTACTGTCATACCGGCGTGGAGCGCGCGGCCGTAGCCGGTGTCCCGCCCACGCAAACCTGTATGAACTGTCATACTTTAATTAAGACGGAAAGTGCGAAATTACAACCCATCCGTGAAAGTTGGACGGAAAAAAAGCCCATGAAGTGGGTGCGCATCCACAACGTTCCCGATTACGCGTATTTTGATCATAGCGTACATATTCGAGCCGGCGTGGGGTGCGAATCCTGCCACGGCAACATCGCCTCCATGGAAGTTGTGGAACTGAAAAAAACGCTCAGTATGGGCTGGTGTTTGAGTTGCCATCGTGATCCGGCGCCGCATCTCCGGCCCTCTTCGGAAATTACCGTCATGGGATGGACACCTCCGCCCAACCAGCTTGAAAGAGCTCAAAAAATAATTGAAGAAAAAAAGCTTAATCCACCAATCGTATGTTCAGGATGCCATAGATGAAATTACCAGACAATGTAAAAGGGAAAGAGTACTGGCGTAGTTTAGACCAACTGGCCAATACTCCAGAATTTCAGAATTATTTAAAAAACGAATTTCCGGAAAACGCCTCGGAAATTTCCGAACCGGTATCGCGTCGTAAGTTTTTAACCTTAATGGGCGCATCCCTGGCTTTTGCCGGGCTGGCCGCATGTCGCCGTCCGGTGGAAAAAATCGTGCCTTATGTGACGGCTCCGGAGAACGTGGTACTGGGTAAGCCGCTCTACTATGCCACAGTTATGCCGCGCGGATTGAGCGCTTACGGACTGGTCGTGGAGAGTCATGAGGGGCGGCCCACCAAAATCGAAGGAAATATCGATCATCCTTCCAGTCTCGGAAAGGCCTCCGCGCAAATTCAGGCTTCCATTCTGGATTTGTATGATCCGGACCGCTCCTACTCTGTGCTCGAAAACGGGCAGGAGAAAGAATGGGCGGACTTCGTGTCCTTTTGGGCGGAAATGTTCAAGAAATATCAGGGAGTTAAAGGTGAAGGGCTGGCAGTGCTGAGCGGTTCTTTTTCTTCTCCTACGCTTTACGCGCTGCACCGGGAGTTCAAAAAAGTCTTCCCTAAGGCACGCTGGATAGCGTACGATCCCGTCTCCGAAGAAAATCTTTTTTCCGGATTGCAATTGGTGTTTAATGCACCGGTAAGGCCAATATATGCGTTTGACAAGGCAAAAGTCATTTTGTCGCTGGAATCGGATTTCTTGTACGAGGAAGAAGAAAATCTTACCGCGATGAAAGGATTCGCTTCCGGGCGGCGCGTGCAGTCGGAAAAAGATGAAATGAACCGTCTGTATGTGGTGGAGAATATTTTTACCACCACCGGCGGGATGGCCGATCATCGGCTGCGTTTGCAGAGCCGTCAAATTGCGCCTTTTGCTTTTGCCCTGGCGGAAGAGATGATGCGGCAGGGCGTGGATTTAGGGTTGCCGCGCGGACGGCTTGAGTACACAAACACCGCTTTCGATCAAAAGTGGATTTCCGCGGTGGTACGCGATTTAATCCGGAACAGAGGACGTTCTCTGGTGGTGGCGGGAAGCCGTCAGCCTGCATCGGTGCACGCGCTTTGCGCCCTGATGAATCGCGCACTCAAGAATGAGGGTAACACCGTGCGTTACGCGCCTGTAAAGGATGCACTGGTCGCTTCGCTGCGGGATATGGTCGCTCTTGCGGATTCCATGGAAAAGGGCGAGGTGGAAACACTGGTAATGCTTGGCGGGAACCCGGTTTACAATGCACCGGCAGACCTCGATTTTGGTGAGAAAATAAAAAATGTCAAAACTACTATTCATTTCAGTTCTCATGTGGATGAAACATCAAAACAGGTGCAATGGCATGTGCCGCTGGCACATTACCTGGAGAGCTGGGGTGATGTGCGCGCGGCGGATGGGACGGTCTCGGTGGTTCAGCCACTGATCAGTCCGCTGTTTGACGGCGTGTCGGATGTGCAGGTCGCCCATCTGATCGTCAGGGGGAAAGACGCCAAGCCGTATGACGTGGTCAGAGAGACCTTTAAGAAAAATTTCGGCGGAACCGATTTTGAAGCCCGCTGGCGGAAAGCATTGAACAAAGGCGTGGTGGAAGGCACGAAAGCTCGGACGGCTAAACTTTTTATCCGGCCGGAAGCTTTGGTTGCACATTTGCAGGAAAATCCTCTGCCGCGCACCCGGGCCGGCGCTTCCAATCTGGAAGTTGTTTTCCGTGCCTCGCCCGCGCTTTACGACGGACGCTATGCCAATAATGGCTGGTTGCAAGAAATGCCGGACCCGGTATCCAAGCTGACCTGGGATAACCCGATCCTGATGAGTCCTGCCACGGCCGAAGCGCTGGGATTTAAAAATGAAGATGTGGTGCGGCTAAGTTACGCCGGCCGTACGGTTCAGGCGCCGGTTTGGATTGCGCCCGGACATGCCGATTTTTCCCTTACGCTCACTCTGGGCTACGGGCGCCATTCCGCGGGACGCGTTGGGAATGGCGTGGGATTTGACCTTTATAAAATACGCACCTCCAGCGCGCCTTTTATGGACATTGGCGCCAGTTTAGCTCCCACTTTTACCACCTATCCCATCGCCAATACGCAGGATCACGGCAGTATGGAAGGCCGGCCGCTGGTTCTGGAAGCGGATATGGAAGAATACCGCAAGCATCCCGAATTTGCCGCTGAAGCGGTGGAGCATCCTCCGTTGCGCTCGCTTTGGGATGAACACCAGTACGACACCGGAAATCAGTGGGGGATGGTCATCGACTTAAACGCCTGCTCCGGCTGTAACGCCTGTGTGGTAGCCTGTCAGAGCGAAAACAACGTACCGGTAGTAGGTAAGGAGCAGGTGCGCAATGGGCGCGAAATGCACTGGATACGTATCGACCGTTATTACGCCGGAGATTTGCAGGACCCGGAAATGGTCTATCAACCCGTGGCCTGTCAGCATTGCGAAATGGCGCCCTGCGAGCAGGTGTGTCCGGTGCAGGCGACCAACCATGATGCGGAAGGTCTGAATGTAATGGTCTATAACCGCTGTATTGGTACGCGTTACTGTTCCAATAATTGTCCGTACAAGGTGCGACGTTTCAACTACTTTAATTACACCAAGGATCTGCCGGAAATCGTCCAGATGGCACAGAATCCCGATGTAACGGTACGTTCGCGCGGTGTGATGGAAAAATGCACCTATTGTATTCAGCGTATCAAAAAAGCTCAGATCGACGCGAAAAACGAAAACCGCGAACTGAAAGACGGCGACGTAGTTGCCGCCTGTCAGCAGACCTGTCCCGCCGACGCCATTATTTTCGGGGATATTCTGGATAAAGAGAGTGAAGTTTACAAGGCGAAACAGAATAACCGTAATTACGAAATGCTGGTGGAATTTAATTTGAAAACGCGCACCACCTTTTTGGCGAAACTGAGAAATCCCAATCCTGAAATAGAACAGATAGAAGTAAGTTAAACGTAACCTTAACCAAAAGAGAGAAACAATACGTGGAAACTCGAAATTCAGAAGCATTGCCGGTTTACATGGAACCGGAATTGATTAAGGGTAATCCCACCTTTTCCAGTATCACGGAAAAAATCAGTTCCATCACCGAGCGCAAAGTAGGTAAAAGCTGGTATTTGCTGTTTGGCGTGGCCGCCTCTTTGGCTCTTGTTTTGTTTGGTTCCATCGGATTTTTATTCTGGGAAGGAACCGGAATCTGGGGGCTGAACAATCCGGTTGGATGGGGCTGGGCCATTACCAATTTTGTGTTCTGGGTAGGTATCGGTCATGCCGGGACGTTGATTTCAGCCATTCTGTTTATTTTCCGGCAACGCTGGCGCACCTCCATTAACCGCTTTGCCGAGGCCATGACGATCTTTGCCGTGATTTGCGCCCTGGTTTTTCCCGGCATTCATGTGGGACGGCCCTGGGTGGCTTATTTTATGGCACCGGTGCCCAATCAGATGGACTTATGGCCCAATTTCAGAAGTCCGCTCATCTGGGACTTTTTCGCGGTGGGTACCTACTTTACCGTGTCGCTCATGTTTTGGTTCACCGGGCTGATTCCGGATTTGGCCACACTGAGAGACCGCGCCAAGACCCGGTTGCGCAAAATCCTATTCGGTTTGTTTTCCATGGGATGGCGCGGCGGCAATAAGCAGTGGAAACATTATGAAATGGCATATCTGCTTTTAGCCGGATTATCCACGCCGCTGGTGCTTTCCGTGCATAGCGTGGTAAGTACGGACTTTGCCACCAGTATTCTGCCGGGATGGCACGGCACCATCTTTCCGCCTTACTTTGTGGCCGGAGCTATTTTTTCCGGTTTTGCCATGGTGATGACCTTGGCGATTATCGCCCGCAAAGTGTATGGGCT
>CAZJNP010000257.1:0-4730 GCA_964547355.1 uncultured Calditrichaceae bacterium | reverse complement strand
CTAAATATAATTCCAATAATTAGAATTAAAATCCTTCTCATAGTCTGCACCAATTTTCTTCAGCTTGCATTTTTATTATTTTCATTTTTAGAAACTTTACGCTGTACTGATCTTGTATTGAAAAAACTTCAATAAAAGAAAACCCCACAAAACAATATTATGCCTAAAAACCGCACAATATTCCAACGAATATAATAATATTTCTTCTGATTTTTTCTGATTTGTCAATAGTTGAGGATAAAAAAAGAAATGGCGAATCTGATCGATTCACCATTTCTTTACGTTCTCCAATTCTCTTATTTCAGCAGAACCATTTTTCGTGTTTCAACCTTATCCGCGACTTTCAGGGTATAAAAATAAACACCTGAGGCCAGATTTGAACCATCAAAATCCACGCGGTACTTTTTACCCTGCACCACATAACGGTTAAATACCTGTTTCACTTTCTGACCGGTGGTATTGAAAACGGTCAGGTTCGCTTTCCCGCTTGCTCTGGGAATAAACTCGATGGTGGTTGTCGGGTTGAACGGATTGGGATAGTTCTGAGCCATGCCGTAAGCGCGGATCGTCTGGCCGTTATCATCACCCAAATTGGACGGGGAGAAATAACCCGAGGCCTCAGCAATCCAGACTTCATTCGGCAGGTCAATATAGGCATCCGCTAACGAGTCGCCCTGAGTGGAGTCGGCTATACAAAAACCAAACCAGATGGTGGCATCATTACGGGAATCAACACTCTTAGCCACATTTAACTCGTATTCGTCAATAGATGGAGAATCGGTGATATTCCTTGGTTCTGTCCAGTGAAAACCACCATCTAACGAAAGCGCTACATAGGCATCCGTCTTATAATCTCTGTTATCGGTACCATCGTCATAACCAGAGTAGCGCGGATGGGTTCCAAGCTGAATACCGGTTCTTCTGCGGTCGAACCATACAGCATATAAACGGCCCTCAGCATCCATACCTAAATCGATTTCACTGCCCCAGAAATAGATGAACCGGTCAGCAAAATACTCGTCACCTACATGTGTTCCGTTCAATTCTGAAATCCAAACACCTTTCCATTTTGCTGAATCCTGGTTGTAAACCGCTATCCATTGACCACTATAATCATCATCAACGATGATTCCATGATCTCCGGATGGACGTCCCCAGAAAATCTCGAAGGCAATGTACATATTATTGTTATCATCTACGATGGCGTCCATGTCGCCCAGCCAAATTTCCGTCGGCCCTTCATAAGACCTTAGCACCGTATCTTCGCCAACCACTTCATAATAAGTAATGATAGAATCCTGGGCGTAAACATAGTAAGGCAAACCTAAAGTTCCGAAACTAATGGTATCAGGTGTCCCCCAGGAATATCCGAAATCATTAGTGGTAGAATATAAAACATTTAAAGTATCATAATATAACGAAGAATCCGGGTGGTAATTCAATCTCCCGGCAGCAGCTATAATTCCAAAGCCTGATGAATTCATATCAATCGAACGAAAGCCTGTTTGCACATCTTCCGGGTTCCAGATTACCGGATCATTGCCTTCATCCCATTCATAAGTCATATCAAAAGTAGGATCATCCGTATGCGCTGCAATATTAACAATATCACTTCGTAATCCGAACTGCTGAGTTTCTGCATCAAGTACCCATTCGGTCAAAGTACTTGCATAATGATATTCACCGCTTGCATCTTTTACAACCACTGAGGGACCGTTCCATAATCTATTTTCTTTCCAGTCAGAAGGATAAACAGGATTTGTAACATTTTCCAAATCAGGATGCAGCCAGCCATCATCCATTAACCAATCAGGTGCTGACCAATCAAACGTACCGTCGGTGGTGTATCCTCCATTCCAATCTACGAATAAATATGGATGTGAAAAAGCAGGAGTAGAGCTATTGTCACCATCCCTATACCAATTAAAAAAAACAAACGGCTGATCTAAGGCAACAGCACCTGGATAGCGGGCTCCAATGCCTGACATGGTGCCTTCCAACTGCTCCGCACGATAAAATGTACCACTGGCCAAGCCACTTGGTACAAAGATTTCATGCGCGCCTAAATGTCCCGTTGCATCGTCTCCGGGAATTGCCTGCCGATAGGCAGTTAATAAAACATCAACATTTTCACCACTACTGGCGTCTGTACCTTCAAAACGAGACACTGATCTCATACCGTTATTTAACCAACCGTATCCGTTTTTGGAGCTGTCGATTTGTACGGAATAGGTACTAGCAGCCAAATTTTTATTCATGACAAAGCGGCTTTTGGTGGGCGTAACAAATCCCGCCTTAGGCCCGGTTGTCGTGCTCACTTCGACCGGACTGGCCGGCGTCATTTTTTCCATAGGAACAACAACTTTAACCCGATTGTTCTTTTGAACTGGCAACCATTGATTTGCCTTCTTAATTACCCGAACATCGCGGGCAAAAACGGACGATGCCAAAAAGAGCATCAACACAAACAAGGTAGTAGATAATTTGATCATAACACCTCCCTACTTTTGATGATTGATTTTAGTTGTTCCAATAAATCTTTTTTTATTTGATTAGTGTCATCTTTTTAACCTGGACATTGTTTCCAGCCGTCAGCCTGTAAAAATAGATGCCCGAGGCCAGATTGCTTCCGTCAAAATTGACCAGATAGGTATGGCCTTTTTTAACCCGCTGGTCGAAGATTCTGGCCACTTTTTGCCCGGCAATATTATAAATATCAACCTGGGCTTTTGTATTGGCGGCCGCCACGAATTCGATGGTCGTGGTCGGGTTAAACGGGTTGGGATAATTTTGTTTCAGCTGAAATTTGTTAACCAGCATCTGATTATCATCGGCTTCAATTCCGGAAACAACGCCTGAGGCTTCCCCGACCCAAACACGGTTTACGCGGTCGATATACACATCATCACCGTTTGGTACAGACAATTCGCTGTTGGGGTCCACCGTACAAAAAGCCACATAAACGGTTCCGCCGTCTTTGCTAGAAGCGTGTTTGGAAAGCGAAAGCTCGTATTCATCAATATCCGGTGAGTCGGTGATATTAACAATTGTTCCCCAGGTTTTACCGCCGTCTTTGGAATGGGCGGTGTAGAGATCGGTTTTATAATCGATACCATTATCAACGAAATAACGGGGCTTTTCGGCCAGTTGCAATTCGGTGCGCCGGCGGTCGAACCAGGCAGCGTATAGCTCACCGTTTTCATCCAGAGCAATATCGATTTCAGAGCCCCAGAAATAAACAAACTGTCCCTCGATATATTCATCTCCCTCAAAAGCGCCATTGGGATATGCGATGTGTCCGCCTTCCCATGTGGTAGAGCCGGCTTTTTTGATGGCCACCCACTGGCCGCTGTAATAAGCAGACACATACTGGCCGTGTGAACCAAACGGTTCGCCCCAGAATAAATTACATCCGATATAAATATTATTGTCTTCATCCACCAGCGCGGACATATCCCCATTGGTCCAAACCGTAGTGGGACCTTCGTAATAGTGATATGTGGTGTCGTAAACACCCGTGGACGAATCGACAGAGATGGAATCCAAAATCAACGAATCCGCAGCATACACATAATCCGGAATGCCCATTTCGGTAAAATCAACAATTTGCGGAGCACTCCAGGTTTTGCCATAATCCTCAGTTATCATATACGTAATTTTCAATTGATCATAGAATAACGAGTCCAAAGGAATCGTATTTCCGGAAAACGCCATCACGCCGTATCCGGAAGAATTCATAGAAACGGTGGGGTTGAGCATGGTAAATTGGGTAACATCGAAAACGGTCGGGCTAGTATCAATCGTCCACTGGTCCGTAGGGTCGTCCGAGGTGGCGATCAATGCCACATAATCCGTAGGCAGGCCTTCACTGGATAAAAACCAGTTACTGTAAACGCCCAGGTAATGATACGTACCGTTGGCATCTTTTACGATATTTACAGGACCGTTCCACAAGCGGTTTCCGGTGGGGCTATCATGGTGCTGATAGCCTTCATCCATTTTGAATTCCTCGCTCCAGTCGATGGCACCGTAACCGCCGTAATAATCGGTGACCAGGTATGGGCTGGAAATGGCCGGTGTTTCATTGGCGTCGCCGCTGATATACTGATTAAAATGAATAAACGGCAGGTCCAGAGCGATAGCGCCGGGGTAGCGTGCGCCTATCGTATTGGGCAAAAGTCCGGCGTTCAGAAATCCATAGGAGGTGATTTCGCCGCTCATCAACCCTTCCGAAACATTGATGTCCAAAGCGCCTAAAATACCAGTACGCGGATCGCTGATTTCATATTTTCTGAAACCAACCAGCACATATCCTTCATCGATATTAAAATCTATCGAACGGATTTTGTCGCTTAACCACCCGTAACCATTGCGTGAGGAATCGACCATGGCCACATAAGAATTGGCCGTACTACGCGCTACGCGAAAGGTACCGGACGAAGATTGCGTGCCGTGAGTGGTTGCCTTCAGGTTTGCGGAAACGTCCTGCCAATCTTTGATTACAGGTGCTTTATATAACCTCTTGTTAGCAGGAGTTATATTATTGGTAAGAACCATTTTTTTCACATCGAGATTTTCAGCTAAAGAGACAGAAGTAAACAAAAATAGGGTAAAAATCATCAGTAACTTATTCACCTTCATCAGCCCTCCTTATAAATTTGCTTAATTTGGATTTAAATTATCTTATCGGTTTATTCTTCCTAAAAAGGAAAAGGGACTCCACTATAAGC
>CAZJNP010000256.1:0-4766 GCA_964547355.1 uncultured Calditrichaceae bacterium | reverse complement strand
CAACCCGACCGGCAGCCCGGAAACGATCGCCTCGGACTTTTTCTTTTCTGAAATGATTTTTTTTACATTCATCTTTTCATAAGCGTCCAGGCGTTCGGTCATTTTATTGAATTCCTGCCCCAATTCTGCGATTTCGTCATCGGTATCCACAACCACTTTTAAATTTAAATGCCCGTGACCGATGCGCCGCACCGTCATGGTCGTTCGGCGTATGGGGGTAATGATTTTGCGTGTAAAATAGATACCGGCCAAAACGCTAATCAATAAAGCAAAAAAAAGCAAAACCGGCAATCATCACATTGGCCCTGCGGGAAAACCGATTTGCCTTTTGTTCCGCTATGGATAACGCCTGTTGATTCACCTCTTTTAATCGCCGACAAAGACCTTCCATTTCCCTAACAAGAGGTAAAATCCGCTTTGTGTGCATCGCCTTCACTTCGGAATAAGGACGTTTATTCTTTAAAACGGTTTGAAGCGTCTCCGACAACGTCCGGTATGCGTTGTACAAATTTTGCAAACTGTCCAGGATGACTACCTCCTGAGCCAGGGATATTTCAGTAACCGCCCGCTGGTGCCAATTAAAAAACTCATTGCCATAGGACTGAAATTCCGTCACTTTTGATGAATCAAAGGCGTATTCAATCATGGAGAATTGAACCGATTCCTGACGCTCCAAGGCCTGCATCATGCTTTGAGCGGCCACTACATTGCGATAATTTTCTTTTAACAGCGTATCCAGCGGCTGGCTCAAACGATGAATATGATAGATGGCAAAGGCGGCCATAGCCAGATTAATTGTAATCAGAATAAAATAGCCAAGACCGATTTTGTAGCTAAGGCTTTTCATTGGCAGAGGAAGTTAAAGGATGAAACTATTTATTTCGTCAATATGAGCCTGGTAACTGAAACGTTCTTTTCATGTTTATAGCGACACAAATAAACACCGCTGCCTGCAGGAAGTCCGGATTCATTTTTTCCGTCCCAAGTGGTGTGGTACAAGCCCGGGGGTAGTTTCATCCTGATCAATTGCTTGACACACCGCCCATTGAGATCATACACATCGATCCGCACTTCCGTTAGGCCTGCCACTTTCTGCGGTACAACAAAATCGATGCGTGTCGAGGTATTAAACGGATTGGGATAATTTGTGAGCAAGCGATGTGTTTCCGGAACGCCCCCAGTCTGCGCCTCCGCAATACCTACCGGCAGATCAAAATACTGTAATACTTCGTTAAACAAATCCTGCCGGGCATTATCAGAAGTGAGCGTTTCGAACGGGAAACCGGCCACCACCACTTTCCCCGGATATCCGTTGGTTCCGAACACGCCGCTATAAGCGACCGCTGCGGTCTGACCGGCGTCGTAGCTCCAGAATGTAAAAGCGTCGTGTACAGGCTGCAGGATGTCCGGCGCCGGCATGCGCCCGGCCTGGCTTTCCAGCGCGGCAAACGCCGCTTCCGATCCGACTCCCGACACCGTGGCCGAATCATCCATTAAGGCCGCATGCAGGTAATCCGAAAGAAACGCGGATTGATTTTCATCCGTTAAGGCTTTAATAAATTCCGAACCGGAAATAAAAAGGCAGCCGCCCTGATCAAGAAAATCGGCCACATCCTCTCTTACCCGGTCATTAAAAAGGGTATCGTCGCCCAGAAAAAGAATGGCGACGCCGTACTCGGTCAGGCTGACCTGCCCGGACGCGATACTTTGTAATGTGCAGCTATTAAAGGCGATGTCATTTTCAAGCAGCATTTGGGCATAGTCGATGATAAAATCATGCCGCGGCTCTTGCCAGTAACCGTCGCTGCGCCGTAAGCCGTCCACCAGCAGAACCGTAGCCGCCTGCGGATTTATCTTCATCACAGTAGTGCTGGAAAATTCCGAATAGTTGGGAATGGGCGCGTCATCGTAAGCACGCAGGCGCACGTACAACGGGAAATTACTACCGTAGTTTTGGTACACATAGCTGGTATCCCGGGCGGTCAGGGCGGAAGAGATGGCGGCGTGTTTTTTAAACGCATCCCCCTTTACCGAATACCAGAATTCATATCCGGCAACATCTGCAGAGTCGTTTGGGAACCAGCTTAATTTCCAGCTTCCGTCCGGGTTGCCCACATAATGTTTAATCAGCGGCTGAGCAGGCGCAGCGGCGTCCTGTTTGTCCACCTCTACCGTCACCCAGGCTTCTTTGCGGTTATCCCGGGTGTCTTCAGTAAATACTTTGATTTTGTATTTGCCGGGCGCAAATTGCCTGGTATCCCAATAATTATTCTTCTCCACCTTGTTGGTGAGAATGTAAATATAGGTGGACAGGTCGCTGCCCGGGAAGTACACATTAGTCACGTAATCGTTGCTGGGACGTACGTCAAACTGGTACGGAATGTAGGGATCGGTTATAGGATTCGTGCCGGTGGAATCGTAAATCTGATAGCCGGCGATATAAATGCCGTTATTGCTGCCCAGCGAGCCGTTATCGGTTCGGTCGTACAATCTGGCCACAATGTCCACCAGACCGGTTACTTTGCCGCTGGTAAATTCGGTCGTGGTGCCGTCCACATAAAATTTAACGTAACTGACCGTAGGCAGATACTCGTCTTCAAAAGGCGCAATGCCGCCTTTACGTAAAGGATTGATGTAATCCGGATAATACCCGTCGATCAGATGGATGTGGTTGGGATAATTGGTATGGCCCACCAATTGACCTTTTTGCACGTAATCATTCAAATCCAGAGTGGCCAGCGGCGTAACGTGCAGGTAATTGTAGCGCCCCACCCGGATGTAAGAAGAATAACCGGTTCGCACCACGCCTTCCACATACCCGGATTCGATGGCGAACACTTCCCCGCCCTCGGCCAGAGGAATATCGATGGCGTTGTGAAAGTGGTGAATTTTAACGTCCCCGGAAGGGCGGTTTTCGCAAAACGTGGCGCTGACGTTGTGCTGTTGATCGAACGGTTTGAGCGGCCATTGGTAGGCGGCTGCCACAGAGGACAGAAGAGTCAGAAACAACAATATTTTTATTATGCGTGTCATCTGGACCGTTTCCGTTTAGTATTCCACCTGGTACAATCCGTCACTGGTGCCCAGCAGGCATGTGCCGGACTGTTTGATCTTAAGCGCGCCCGGCAGGTATTTTCTGTCTTTAAGATCGACCTTCTCCTCGGTCCAGTAGTCGATCTGAATAAAGCGTAGTGTGGCGTTTTGGAATCGCAGTTTCCCTTCGTGGTAATCCGGCAGGCCTTCCACCACGACCAGGGTCCCCGCTGTGTCGAAAACCAGATCGCTGAACAGCGCCTGGGCTACTTGCGGCGTCCACTGACGCACCACTGCACCGGATGATTCATCGATAACGGCCAGATTTCTTTTTTGAAGGATTGCAAAACGTCCCTGAGGTAAAAAGACCGCCTTACGAAATGGTTGCCTGCCCTGCCATACAGTTTCATTTTGGTCGTTAAGCAAGAGCGTACGCACCGCCGCGCGGGTTTCCCTGCGCGTGCGGTAGGTGCCGCTGAGCAGCCTCCGCGTTCCGTCTGGATTGACCGCCCATTGGAAGGCATGGAAATCTTTGAGTTCTCGCTGGCTTAGCAGATTGCTGCCCGGACTGTATTCCATAATCATGGTCCGGAATTTCGGCTTGCCCTCCGCCTCCGGGTAACTGATGACCGCGATCAACCGGCCGCCGGTGGTCAGCGATAACCAGTAGGTATTTTCATAAGTAAATACATAATCCGGGAACGGCGCCGTTTGCCATTCTACCCGACCCTGAACATCTCGTTTGGTTAATTGTCCGTCGATGTTCAGGAAATACAGAGCCGCTGCCTCCGCATCCACGACCGCGGCCGGAAGCGGCATGTCGGCGTTCCATTTGCGCTCAAACGATTGCCGGGCACCGCTTTCCAAATCGATCCAATGGTAGATGATCCTGTCTTTTAACACCTGGGGAACCAGCAGCTGCCGGCCGGTACGATCGCTGACTATCAGTTCAGGCGTGGTGACGGGAATGGGATCGGACAGTTGTAATTTCTCCTGCGATACAGACAGATTCTTAGCGGCCAATACCCAGCCCGAGACCGGGAGCTTGGCACGTTGCACCAGCCGGAGGGATTTTTGCAAACGGGCGGCAAAGAGAACAATGATCGCTGCTACCAAAATTATGAGTGCAATCTTTAAAATGCGCATGGGCAAACCTTGCAATTATTGGCTCTGGGTAAAATATTTCAGCTCCAGCGATTGGCCGTCGAATACCACATAGGTATATTTTACCATCCAGTCGCCGAGGTTTATGTAAACATGTCCCTCTTTTTCGTACCGGCGGGGCGCATGGCGATGCCCCATCAGCACATAATCGATTCCCTTGGCAAAACGCGCTTCGGCAAAAGCGTCGTAATCGCGTTCGATCTCTTCGGTTTTTTTTAGATTGGTATATTTACGACTGGAGCCGGATACCTTTTTAGCCAGCTTAATCCCCACATCTGGATGCAGCCAGCGGAATAATTTTTGGCTCCAACGATTGCGTAAAACACGCTTTAAAATACGATAGCTCACATCTCTTTTCGCCACACCATCCCCATGGTAGAGGTAGAATCTTTTCCCCGCCAGCTCGATTTCCAGATCATTTTCATAAACCTGAACATCCAGCACGTCCCGGAAAAAACTGCCCAGGGCAAAATCATGATTGCCGGCCAGGTAATGAATCTCGATCCCCGCCCGGCGTAATTCCTGAAACAGCACCAAAAAAGGAAAACATTTTTTAGGGATCACGGTAC
>CAZJNP010000255.1:0-4768 GCA_964547355.1 uncultured Calditrichaceae bacterium | reverse complement strand
ATATTGCAGTGGGTAAAATGAAAAGATTGTCTCCAGGTATTTATAAATATAATCCGCAGCAGCATGCAATTATTAAAGTTCTGGAAGGTGATAAGAGGGTGGTCATTTCAAATGCAGCTTTAGAACAAAGTTGTATTCGAAGAGGAGCGATAACCATTATTATTATTGGTGTTTATAAAAGAACTGCGTTCAAGTATGGTAAAAGGGCTAAGCAATATGTGCAAATTGAAAGCGGTGCTGTCTGTCAAAATATTTATCTTCAATCGTACGCTTTAAATCTTGGGACTGTATTTGTAGGCGCTTTTAAGGATGATTCTTTGAAATCTGCACTGAAGATTCCCGAAGATGAACAACCATTAGGCATAATGCCAATAGGAAGGATTATAGAAGAAAAAGATTAAAGTGATAATATACTGCGAATTCCTACACTATAAAGTTAAAACACTGAAAACGGTATAACGATTAATTGTTTACTTGCCAACTGTATCCTAAGAAACCTTGTAATACATTCACATCCAACACGCTTGTGGAAAATTGTCTTATTAAAACAAAAATCCTCCCTCATTATTTTTGCAATTAAAGCGGTCGACTGTTAAATTTCGGTGTTCATTGGATGTTTTGTTTTGCGAATTATTTTTTCAAAAACAACAACTTAGACAAATTACAGAAAGGGCACGGGATTTAAGTGTCGTTTGTTCATTTACATAGCCACACCCATTATTCGCTGCTGGACGGCGCCGGAAAGATTAAGGAAATGGTCCAAAAAGCCGCCGAGTTAGGCATGTCCGCTTTAGCCATTACCGACCACGGCAACCTGTTCGGCGCGCTGGAATTTTACACCGAAGCCAAAGACGCCGGAATAAAGCCCATTCTGGGCATGGAAGCCTATATCGCGCCCAGAGAGCGCACGCTGAGAAAACAGGTGGAAGGCGAATCCCATTCCTATCATCTGGTGTTACTGGCAAAAAACCAAACCGGATTCAGAAATCTGATCAAACTCAGTTCCCACGCCTATCTGGAAGGTATGTACTACAAGCCGCGTATCGATAAGGCGCTGCTGCGTCAGCATTCGGAAGGTCTGATTGCCACTTCTGCCTGTATGAAAGGCGAAATCGCCTATAAGCTCAGGCGCGGACAACGCGAACAAGCTATAAAAGCCGCCGAAGAATACCTGGAAATTTTCGGGGATGATTTTTATTTCGAAATTCAGGATCAC
Organism: uncultured Calditrichaceae bacterium; assembly: GCA_964547355.1. Classification (GTDB taxonomy): domain Bacteria; phylum Calditrichota; class Calditrichia; order Calditrichales; family Calditrichaceae; genus CAZJNP01. The sequence continues at coordinate 3,552 of CAZJNP010000255.1, read as the reverse complement.
CACATACCGGAAGAAGCATTTGTGTACCCCCAGATCTACGACCTGGCCAAAGAAATGGGCGTACCAGTCATCGCTACCAATGACAATCATTATCTCAATAAGGGCGATCACGACGCCCACGACATTCTGCTATGCTTACAGACGGGCAAAGACCGGGACGATCCCAACCGGATGCGCTACGGTACGGAAGAACTGTATCTAAAATCCCCGGATGAGATGTTTCAGCTATTTAAGGATAAGCCCCATGTGCTGGAACGCACCATGGAGATCGCCGAAAAAATTGATCTGGAGATAGATTTTGGCAATCTGTACCTGCCCAAATTTCCGATCCCCAAAAACGAAGGGGAGATCGATGCGGACGAATACTTGCGCCGGTTGACTTACCGCGGCGCGGAAAAGAATTATCCCAATCTGACCAAAGAAATAAAAGATCGTATCGATTACGAATTGTCCGTGATTAAGCAGATGGGCTTTGCGGGTTATTTCCTGATCGTCCAGGATTTCATTCGGGCCGCTAGGGACAAGGGAATTCCCGTGGGGTTGGGCAGGGGTTCGGCCGCCGGCAGCATTGTAGCGTATAATCTCGGGATCACCCAGGTGGATCCGCTGAGGTATGATCTCCTGTTCGAACGTTTTCTGAATCCGGAACGCATCTCCATGCCCGATATCGATATTGACTTTTGCGTGGAACGCCGCGACGAAGTAATCGATTATGTACGCGAAAAATACGGCCAGAAAAATGTGGCCCAGATCATCACCTTTGGCACCATGGCCTCAAGAGGCGTTATCCGCGATGTGGCACGGGTGCTGAAGATCCCTATATCAAAAGCGGACGCCATTGCCAAAATGATTCCTTTGCAGGGCGCCAAACCTCTGCCTTTGCAAAAGGCTTTGAAAGAAGTTCCAGAGCTTAAGGAAATGGCCGAGGGCGATGATCCCGCACTTAAGGAATTGTTTAAATATTCCCGCACTCTGGAAGGTATCGCCCGCCATGCTTCGGTGCATGCCGCCGGAATTATCATCACTCCGGATGATATTACCAATTATGTGCCGCTGTACAAAAACTCCGAAGGTGAAATCACCACCCAGTGGACCATGAACTGGAGCGAAGCCATCGGTTTGTTAAAGATGGACTTTCTCGGTCTGCGCAATTTAACCGTCATTCAAAAAGCGGAAGACATGATCAGCCGGCGGCTGGGTAAAGACTTTCGCGTCAGCGAAGCACCTCTGGACGACGAAAAGACCTTTAAGTTGTTCGGCGACGGCCTGACCGTTGGCGTGTTCCAGTTCGAAAGCTCCGGCATGCAGGAGTATCTCAAAAAGCTCAAACCTTCCCGTATCGAAGACCTGATTGCCATGAACGCCCTGTACCGGCCGGGCCCCATGCAGATGATCGACGACTTTATCGACCGTAAATTCGGCCGTAAAAAAATTGAATACCTGCATCCCAAACTGGAACCGATTCTAAAAGAGACCTACGGCATCATCGTCTATCAGGAACAGGTGATGCGCATTGCTTCAGAGCTGGCCGGTTTTACTTTGGCGCAAGCCGATCACATGCGCAAGGCCATGGGTAAAAAGAAAAAAGAGGTCATGGCCGAACAGAAAAAAGCTTTTATAGCCGGTTGTATTAAAAACGGGATTGATAAAAAAACCGCCAACGATATCGCCGACTTAATCGAAAAATTCGCCCAGTACGGATTTAATAAATCCCATTCCGTGGCTTATGCCATCATCGCGTATCAAACGGCCTATTTAAAAGCCCATTATCCGGCAGAGTTCATGGCCGCCAACCTGACCACGGAATTGAGCGATTCCAAACGGGTGATGATCCTGATGGATGAGTGTAAAAAACTGGGGTTAAAAATAAAAGCGCCGGACGTAAACCACAGCGAAGCGAATTTTGTCCCGCTGGAAAAAGACACCATCGCTTTCGGAATGGCGGCCATTAAAAATGTGGGTGCCAGCGCCATTCAATCCATTGTGCAGGACCGGGAAAAACACGGTCCGTTTAAAACCATCTTTGATTTACTCGCCCATGTGGACCTGCGGTTGGTCAATAAAAAAGTACTGGAAAGCCTGATCCAGGCCGGGGCGCTGGATTCGCTTCAGGGCAACCGCGCTCAGTTGTTCGCCTCTGTGGAGATGGCCATTCAATTCGCGCAGAACCGCCAAAGCAGGGAAGAACGATTTAAGAATCAGCGCAGCATTTTTGATCTCGATCCATCCGGCGGCGAGGATAAACTGGTCAGCTACCCGGAACTGCCGGATATTCCCGATTGGTCTTTGAACGAGAAATTGAAAAAAGAACGCGAATTGCTGGGTTACTACATTTCCGGGCATCCGCTGGAGCGCTACAAAACTATTATCGACCTGTTTGCTACACCGGTGGACCACTTACTGGACGAAGGCAAGCAACAACCGCCTTCCGGCGTTATGTCCGTGGCCGGGCAGATCGTCCAGATGCGCACGCTGACCGATGTAAAAGGCCAAAGGATGGCCTTTGTAAAAATTGAGGACTTTTTTCGTTATTACGAGGTAGTGGTGTTCGGATCAGTCTATCCGCGCTTTGAGCCTTTTTTAAAAGAAGACGAAATCGTATTTATTCAGGGTAAATTAAATTCCTCACTCGATGACAATGTCATCAAAATCATTGGCGATCAAATCTGGCCCATCGAAAAAGTGCCGGAAGAACTGACCGAATCTTTATTAATCACACTGATTAAAGAACATTTTACCGAAGAGCAACTGTACCGCCTGAAAATGGTGTTGAAATCCAGTCCCGGGAAGAGCCGCGTCTTTTTCAATATCAATGTAAACGGAAACGGCGGTTACCGGCTGGTCTCCAACAGTTTAAAACTGAAACTAACCGTGAATGCCTTGAACGAACTCAACAAGATTGTTGGACCGGAACCGATAAAAATAAAGATAAAAGAGCGATGAAAGTAGTGATTCAGCGTGTTTCCCAGGCCTCCGTACGGGTGGATGGTCGTGTGGTCGGCCAGATCGGACACGGTTTATTGCTGTTAATCGGCATCGACCGCGACGACACGGAGGAAGATTTGAACTTTGTGGCGGAAAAATGCGTTCATTTACGTATATTTGAAGACGCCGAAGGAAAGATGAACCTTTCAGTTCTGGACGTAAAAGGAGCCATCCTGGCGGTTTCCCAGTTTACTCTGCTGGGCAACACCCGCAAAGGACGCCGGCCCAGTTTTATCCAGGCAGCACCGCCTGAAAAGGGCAAAGACTTTTACTTGCGCTTTGTGGAAAAGCTAAAGGCTTTTGATGTTCCAGTGGAGTGCGGGATTTTCGGAGCCATGATGGATGTACAGTTAATTAATCAGGGACCGGTTACCTTGATTGTGGAGAGCGTTGCCAAAAATGGAAAATAATGTATCCAGTTGGGAAAGAATTCGAACCAGTCTCATTTTTAAGGCTGCAATTGGCGCGGTCGTTCTAATTCTATTTATTTTGTTATTTGACCGCGTGATTATGCCGTGGTATGTGCGTTTAGGGGACGAGGTTGAACTGCCGGACGTAGTGGAAATG
>CAZJNP010000254.1:0-4772 GCA_964547355.1 uncultured Calditrichaceae bacterium | reverse complement strand
GGACGATGGACCCAGGAGCAAATTATAACCAAACAAAAAAGTAAAATATCCTTAACATCATTGAATATGCATTCAGACATATTTGATAATGTTGAACAATACCAGTTTTACCAGGATGAAATAGGTAAATTGCATTTGAGAATTATAAAAAAAAGCAGTTATACAAGCAGAGATGAGAAAAATATAATCAATGAATTTAAACTAAAATTACAGGATAAGGTCGATTTAATAATTGATTATGTAACTGAAATAGAAAGGACAGATCGCGGAAAACACAAGTTTTTAATCCAGAAAATTAATTTAGAATAATTTTTCACTTGCGCCGGGCAAAATTTTTTATATATTACTAACGTATTTTGATTGATCTCTTTAAAGCTTAAAGCTCGGTTTGAATACGCATTCATATAGATGATGAACAGTCGGCCTCTGGTCGTTAATTGAACCATAACCTTTAACTAAAGGAGGTGCCCCATGGCTGTTAATTATTCTGTTATGCAACGTGTCAAACCGGGCGATCCATCCGCGCTGCGCAAATTTTACGCCATCGCTCAGAATAACGGAGTCGTCAATCTGAGATAATTGGCCAACCGCATAGCCGAAATTTCCACCGTCAGCACCATCGATACGTTAGCGGTTTTGGAATCGCTGATTAAAGTCTTACCCGGATATCTGCTGGATAGCAAGATCGTGCGCCTGGGGGATTTCGGTTCATTCCGACTTACCCTATCCAGCGAGGGCGCCGATACGGAAGAAGCCTTTAACGAATCCCTGATTAAAAACGTTAAACTGAAATTCCGTCCCGGAAAGATTATCGCCAACGCCTTAAAAACCGTCGATTTCAAAAAAGTCTGATTGGCCGCCTGCTGATCTGAATATTCGTTTTTACTTCAGAAAGTATTGCTCAACATTTGTTTAAAAAATGCGCATAAATTAAGAAAGTCTTGCGCAAAAGTTGCCAAAGTATTGCGCAATAATTCATCAAGTCTTGCGCATGAGTTTGTTGGGTTAAAGGCAAGAGTTGGTAGAACCCACCCCGATCCCGACCCAGGTCGGGATCACCCTCCCTGCTTTTGGCGGCAGGGAAGGGTTGGGGAGGGTACAAAAGGGCTCACATTGATTCGTATAAAACGAGGATAAACATCGCTACCTTGTTCCTCTGAACCTTTTTTACAAAGATGCCCCTCTGTTAACATGCTAAAAGATAAAGATTTTTGGAAAGTGTTTTCCAGCGTTGCATGCATTTGAACATAAGTTGTATTTGGAAAAAGAGTTAGGACCCATCCCGATCCCGACTTAGGTCGGGATCACCCCTCCCTGCTTTTGACGGCTGGGAGGGGTTGGGGAGGGGGCTTAAAAACCATCAAATAAACGGAAAAGACCTATGAAACAACTCGTACAGAATCTCAAAAGCGGCGAAATGAAAATTCTGGAAGTACCGGTGCCGTCCTTAAAACCCGGCAATGTACTGGTACGCGTGCATCATTCCTTAATCAGCGCCGGCACCGAAGGCAGTAAAGTTTCTACCGCTAGGAAGGGTTACCTGGGCAAGGCCAAAGAAAAGCCGGAACAGGTCAAACAGGTGCTGGATACCATTAAAAAGGAAGGTATCGGAGCCACCTACCGCAAGGTCATGAATAAACTGGACGCCTGGTCTCCGCTGGGTTACAGTTGTGCCGGAGAAGTCATCGAAACGGGCGAAGAAGTCACGCGGTTTAATAAAGGTGATTGGGTAGCCTGCGGCAGTGAATTTGCCATGCACGCGGAAATCGTTTCCGTACCGGTCAATCTGTGCGCTAAAATTCCTGATAACGTACGCACGGAACAGGCCGCTTACACCACTCTGGGCGCCATCGCTATGCAGGGCGTGCGGCAGGCCGATCTGCGGCTGGGCGAATCCTGCCTGGTGATTGGTCTGGGACTGCTGGGGCAGTTGACTATACAGATGCTCAAAGCGGCCGGAAATCAGGTGTTCGGGGTGGACCTTTCGCCGGCGGCAGTGGAAAACGGTCGTTTATCCGGCGCCGATCTCTGCTTTGCCCGCGACGATGAGCAATTGGAACCGGCCATTTTGCACGCTACTCAGGGCTTTGGCGTGGACGCGGTTATCATCACGGCCGCCGCTTCCAGCTTGGATCCGGTGGAATTGGCCGGACGCCTGACCCGGAAAAAAGGCAAAGTAGTGGTGGTCGGCGCCGTGCCCACCGGTTTTTCCAGGGAGAACTATTACAAAAAAGAGCTGGAACTGCGTATGTCCACTTCTTACGGACCGGGACGCTATGATCCCGATTACGAAGAAAAGGGCATTGATTATCCGTACGGTTATGTGCGCTGGACCGAAAACCGCAACATGCAGGCCTTTTTGCAGTTGATCGCCCAGGGCAAAATCAACTTTACCCATTTGACCACCCATGTGTTTGATTTCAACGAAGCCCTGAAGGCTTATGAAATGATTCTGCAGAAAAGCGAACCCTTTGTGGGTGTGGTACTTAAATATGATGTCGAAACGGATGTGCAAAAGTCCGTATATATCAACGGCAAAGCGACCAAAACGGGTACGGTTAAAATCGGATTCATCGGCGCAGGTTCCTTTGCCCAGTCCTATCTGCTGCCCAATATTACCAAAGCGAGCGGAGTGGAACTGACAGGCGTCGCCACGGCCAGCGGCAATACCGCCCGAACGGTGGCTGAAAAATTCGGCTTCCGTTTTGCCAGCGGCGATTATCGCGAAATCATCGCCAATGACGAAATTAATACCATATTTATCGCCACCCGCCACGATCTGCACGGCAAGCTGGTCGTCGAAGCCTTAAAAGCAGGCAAACACGTGTTTGTGGAAAAACCGCTAACCCTAAACCCGGAAGAATTGGAAGAAATAAAAAATCTATACAACTCAAAATTCAACATTCAAAATTCAACATTCCCTCTGTTGATGGTCGGTTTCAACCGCCGCTTCGCCCCGTTAATTCAAAGGATCAAAGACGCGTTTCAGCAGGGACCTTTGGCGGTTACGTATCGTATCAACGCTGGTTTTATTCCCCGAGATCACTGGATACAGGACGAAAAAGTTGGCGGCGGACGCATCATCGGAGAGGTATGTCACTTTACCGATTTGGCCATGCATCTGGTGAATCATTTACCTGTTGCCGTCTCCGCCTTTACTTTGGGTGACGGCCAGGGAACCAACGACACGTTAACAGTTAATCTGCGCTTTAAGGATGGTTCCGTTGCCTCCGTGAACTACTTCGCCAACGGCAACAAAGCTCTGACCAAAGAGTATCTGGAAGTGCATGGGCACGGACTCAGCGCGCAGTTGCATGATTTTAAATCCCTTGACATCTACGGCAAAAAGAAAAAAAGCTTTAAGCTCATGGGGCAGGATAAAGGGCACGCCGACGAAGTGAGGGCCTTTGTCAAAGCCATAAAAGATGGCGCGTCGGCGCCCATTCCCTTTGAGCAGATATATATGGCCTCGTTACTGCCGTTTAAAATTATCGAATCCATACGTACCTCAGGTATGGTGACACTGGGGTAAAAGTGTCTTTTATGTCGAATTTTTAAGGGAGGGGGCTAGCCACGTATGTGGGGGCCTTCGCACGGGGTGGGTTCTAAACACGCTCCATTCTTCTTAATAAATCAAACGGACTTTTAGTGGATATCCTCTCCAAATTAGAGAAAATCATATTCCAGCATTACGAATACCTTAAAAATGATAATTTCCGTGGCTGGGATGTCTTTGACGGATTAAACAGTCGGTTTTTACGTGCCACTACGCTTTACAATAGCCGTCTGGTGCGTTTGGCCTGGATTCAGTTATTCAAGCGTTCGCCGATCAATCTGCGTCCCCTTTTTGCCGTTCCCAAAGGGGATAATCCTAAAGCGCTGGCCTTGTTTATTTCCGGGCATCTGCATCTTTATTCTGTGTATAAAGAAGTAAAATATCTGAATGAAGCTTTACAGCTTTACCAGCGATTAATGAAAACCAGAACGGAAGCAGCGCAGGGAGTAGGCTGGGGCTACAATTTCCCCTGGCAGGCGCGCGCTTTTTACGTTCCGGCGTTTAAGCCCAATATGATCGCCTCTGTGTTTGCCGGTCACGCCCTGTTGGACTTGTTTTCTGTGACGCAGGATAAAACTCTGGTCGAAACCTCCAATCAAATCGCCGCCTTTATCCGTAGCGATCTCATTTTATTTGATAACGAGCAAACGCTTTGTTTTGGCTACATTCCAGGAGAATCCGCCATTGTTCATAATGCCAATTTACTGGGCGCAGGTTTTCTGTCCCGTTTGTATGCCATAACAAAAGAAGCGGATTTAAAGCACAAGGCCGAAAAATCCGTGCGATATTCGGTAAACGCTCAGCGCGCGGACGGCGCCTGGGTGTACGGAGAGCGCGGCCATCATCAATGGGTGGATAATTTCCACACCGGATACAATCTCACCGCCATTCATCAATACCAGCGCTTTACCGGAGACAAACAATTTGAACCGGCCATTAAAAAAGGGCTGGATTTTCACCTGAAAAACCATTTTACCAGTCAATATTTGCCGAAATATACCGATAAGCAGTTGCATCCGCTGGATATTCATTGTTTTTCCCAGGCGATCTTGACTTTTATTGAACTAAAAGAATATTTGGTCGATGGAGAATCGTTTCTGGATGGTGTGCTAAAAAATGTGATCGATCTGTTTTACGATTCAGAGGATAAATACTTTTATTACCAGAAAACAAAGTATTATACAATAAAAATTCCGTACATCCGTTGGTCGCAGGC
>CAZJNP010000253.1:0-4777 GCA_964547355.1 uncultured Calditrichaceae bacterium | reverse complement strand
GCACCGATGTGTATGTGATGGACACCCGCGGCAGCGAACCGGTACGCTTAACGTATCATCCTGCCAGCGATCTGGTGCTGGACTGGTTCCCGGACGGCAAGCATATTCTGTTCCGCTCGCGCAGAGAGTATCCCTATCGCGCGGATATGGTCTATAAAATATCCGTTTCCGGCGGCATGCCCGAAAAATTGCCTGTAGATCGGGCTGGACTGGCGACGCTGTCTCCGGACGGTAAATCCATCGCCTACAACCGCATCAGCAGGGAGTTCAGAAACTGGAAGCGGCATCAGGGCGGCACCGCTCAGGACATCTGGGTGGGCAGTTTTGCCAAAAAAGATTACCACAAAATCACGGATTTTGTCGGCACGGATAATTTCCCCATGTGGGACGACCATTTCATTTATTTTAATTCCGACCGCGAAGACGGCACCATGAATATCTACCGTTACGATCTGAACAACGGACAGATCGAGCGCATGACCTTTTACAAAGATTACGACGTAAAATATCCCTCGCTCGGTAACCACAAGATTGTTTACCAGTACGCGGAATCGCTGTATCTGCTGGATTTGGCCACCGGAAAAACAAAAATGGTTCCGGTAGAAATCCCTTCGGACCGGGTGCTGGTGCGCGCGGATTACATCAAGAACAGCCGCTTTGTGGGTAATTTCGGCTTATCGCCCAAAGGCAAGCGCGCCCTGCTGGACGTCCGCGGAGAAATCATTAACATGCCGGTTGAAGAAGGGGTTTCTTACAACCTTTCCCGGGCTTCGGGTTCCCGCGAAAAAAACCCGGTCTGGTCTCCGGACGGAAAATGGATCGCCTTTTTTTCCGACAAGACAGGCGAAGAAGAACTGTACATCACCGACCCGCAGGGCAAAACCGGCTGGAAACAGATCACCAGCGGAAACAAAGGGTTTCGTACGAATCCGGTCTGGTCGCCGGACAGCAAGTACATCATCTTTCATGACAAATTCATGCGTTTGAATCTGGTGGATGTGGCTTCCGGCAAGATACAAATTGTGGACAAAGGCGACTATGACGACGCCTGGGAACGCTGGGGCATTCAGGATTATTGCTGGTCTCCGGACAGCAAGTGGATTGCCTACAGCAAGATGGAACAATCCCTGTACGAGTCGATCTTCCTCTATTCTCTGGAGAAGAAAAAAATCTACCGCGTCACCAGCGAAATGACCGAAGACTGGAGCCCGTCTTTTAGTAAGGACGGGAAATATCTGTTTTTCCTTTCCAATCGCACCTATAAACCTATTATGGGGTTTGTGGACCAAAACCATATTTTTCTGGACATGGGCAAACCCTACATTTTGATATTAAAAGAAGGCGATCCGTCCCCGTTTCTTCCCAAGAACGATGCGGATGACAGCAAAGAAGAAGAAAAGGAAGACCGCAGCAAGAACGTCCAGATCACCACGCGCAATTTTGAACAGCGGCTGATTGCGGCGCCGGTAAAGAATGGCAATCTGTTCCGGCTGGAAGCGGTGGAAGACGGGTTTGTCTTTTTGCGTAAAACGGAAAACGAATTCATGAAATATCAGGTGGTCACCGACGCCAATGGCACCACCAATCTTGATCTCTACCGTTTTTCTTTCAAAAAGGGAAAAGATGAAAAACTGATCTCCGGAATCAGTCAGTACCATTTGTCCGCCGACGGCAAACGCCTGATCTATAAGGCCGGAAGCAAATACGGCGTGGTTGATCTGGGCAGCGCCAAAGTAGGCGACGGATTACTGGCCATCGACGACGTGCCGATTAAAATCGACCGCCTGGCTGAATTTAAACAGATGTTTAACGAAGCCTGGCGCATCGAGCGCGACTGGTTCTACGATAAAAATATGCACGGCCTAGATTGGAAGAAAGTGGGTGACATGTACCGTAAGTTCATCCCCTTCTGCGGTACGCGGGGAGACCTTAATTACCTGATCGGAGAAATGATCGCCGAGTTGAACGCCGGCCACACCTATGTGTACGGCGGGGATACGCCCAAAGGCAAACACATCAGCACCGGCTTATTAGGCGCGGAATTCATGGTAAAGAACAACGGCTATCCGCAAATCAAACGCATTATTCCCACCGATAACTGGGACGACCAGGTGCGTTCGCCGCTGTTTGTGCCCGGCTGCCCGGTAAAAGCGGGCGACTATATTTTAGCCGTGGACGGAGTGCCGGTTCAAAAAGGCGACAATATTTTCAAATATCTGGAAAATAAAGCCGGCAAGGAGATTGAAATCACCTACAATTCCAGTCCCACTCTGAAAGGAGCAAAAACCTATCTGACCAACACCTTGCGTTCCGAACGTCAGTTGCGCTACCGTGAGTGGGCAAAGAAGAACTGGAAATACGTGGACGAAAAGACCAATCATCTGGTTGGCTATATTCATCTGCCGGGGATGATGGAAAACGGGTTGATTGAATTTGCCAAAGGGTTTTATCCCCAATACTACAAAAAAGGGCTGATTATCGACGCGCGGTACAACGGCGGCGGATTTACAAGTAAACAAATCCATGACCGGCTGGAGCGCACCATCAACTCCATGATCCAGCCGCGCGAGGGCAAACCGACGCCGGTTCCTGAACGCACCTTTGGCGGCTACCTGGTTCTGATCATCAACCGCGACACTGGTTCGGACGGAGAGATTTTCTCCGAAGCCTGGAAATACCGCAAGCTGGGGCCCATCGTCGGCGAACGCACCTGGGGCGGCGCCGTGGGCATTGAGCCGCACGAAGACCTGATGGATCGCGGAGGGGTAACGCCTCCACAGTTCGGCGAATTCGACATCCACGGGCATTGGGTCATCGAAGGCCATGGCGTGGACCCTGACATCGTAGTGGTGAACTTGCCCAAAGATGTGCTGGAGGGTAAAGACGCCCAACTGGACACCGCGATCCGGGTCATTATGGAAAAAATCCAGAAAAACCCCAAACCGCAGTTCAAACTTCCGCCCTATCCGGACAAAAGCAAACCGGCGCTTAAGTAAGAGATTTTGTTTATTTTTCCTCACCCCTTCCACGCCGCGATGTGTGGAGGGGGTTTTTTGTTTGGCGCGTGTAAAAGTGTATGAGGTATAAGGTATATGGGTACAGGAAATAAGGAGAAAGGGCGTAACGGAACGCGGAGATTTCGCCTTACTTCCTTTTTTCCTCTTTCCCATTCTCCCCTTCGCTCACTACTAAAATTTTCATCCTTCGAAATTGCAGAGAGTTGATTTAAATCTTACATTTACCTGTCAATCAAAAATCTCCAAATCCGGAGGAGCGTATGGAAATCAAACGTATCTTAGTACCTACTGATTTTTCAGATACAGCTGTCAAGGCGCTAAAACAGGCCCTGTTTTTAACCGCGTTGTTTGACGCCGAACTGGTGGTGCTGCACGCCCGTGTGTTGTATGAAGACGATGCGGCACAACTCCCGAAGGAGCTGGCCAGGCTGCATGACGAGGAAGAAAAAATGGAGCGTGCCATCCTCGACTATATGAAGGCCTCCACCAAAGAAAAAACACACCTGAATATCAAGCATGAACTCATCCGGGGCTATTCGGCCCCATCGGCCATTTTAGGTTACGTCAACAACAATCCGTTTGATCTGGTGGTTATCGGCACGCACGGCCGTACCGGCCTGGAGCACTTTTTAATCGGAAGCGTGGCGGAAAAAGTGGTGCGCTATGCGCCGTGCCCGGTGTTGACCATCTCCAGAAAAGCAGAAGCGGAAACCGAATTTAAAAATATCCTGGTTCCTTATGATTTCAGCGAACACGCCCGGTTGGCTCTGAAAACTGCCCTTGACTGGGCAGGCTTGTTCAAGGCCAGGTTGCATCTTTTATATGTGATCGATAAAGACGTGCATCCGGCGCTCTATTCCTGGGGAATGAAATCGGTGCTGGAAATTGTGCCCGATTTAAAGCTGAAAGCCGAAGCCAGAATGGATGAAGTATTAAATGAAGTCAATACACCTCAGGATATTTCCGTTCAAAAAATGATTGTGGAAGGCGTGCCGCACAAGGAAATAACCAATGTGGCCAATGAACAGGATATGGATTTGGTGGTTATTGCCACCCACGGCCTGGTGGGACTGGACCGCTTCCTTTTAGGCAGCACCACCGAACGGCTGATCCGCTCCGTGCATCGCCCGATCCTGACTCTCAAGCAGCGCAAGCTGATTTGATTAGATAATTAAGGACAAAGGGCCGAGTGCCGAGGCGATTTGGTTATTGAGTTATTATGTTATTAGGTTGTTGGGTTACTGGTTATTGGGCTCTTTGTGTGAGGCGGTTTATCTTCGTGCCATTGAATTACCGCTCCGTAGGGGCGCCATGTTGGTAGCTCGAAGGCCCCCCAAAAAATGCAACTCCGATAGGGGTGGAATAAGAAACCCCTTAAAGGGGAATTACGATTTTCAACCCTTCCATTTTTATTCTTCGTCCACGTTTTTGTTGCTTTTTATCAAGGTTCCTTTAAACTGACAACGGATTACGGAAGACGGAAAACAGAACGTACAAAACTCATTTATGTTGTATTATTTTGATTTTTTGGTTTTGAGATTTTCTGTTTTCCTCCCGTAAATCTCTCCCGATAAAAGTTCCTTTCTTATTGTATTTAACTGGAATGGTTTTTAACTTATCACGTGATATTTTGAACTAAGACAAACCGTTTAAATATAAGGAGAACAGGGATGCGTAAAGTGTTGGTGGCAACGGTAAAACCTTTTGCTCCGGCGGCGGTGCAGGAGATCAAATCCATTGTGGAACAGGCGGGGTATGAA
>CAZJNP010000252.1:0-4813 GCA_964547355.1 uncultured Calditrichaceae bacterium | reverse complement strand
ATCCATATTACAAATAATATGCGTTATGTTTGTTTCAGCAACTGTGGCTTTTGCGCAGCAGCCAAACGCGAAGCAAATTATCGACCGGGTGAATCAGATCATGAACCAAAAAACGGTGCATTCCATCGCCACTATGACCATCCATACTACGTCCGGCCAATTGCGCACGTTTAAGATGGAATCCTGGGCTAAAAACGGCGGTGAAAAAACCCTGATGCGCTACCTGGCTCCGCGGCGGGTAAAAGGCCAGACCACCCTGATGCTGAACAATGCGGACGATATCTGGGTGTATTTTCCACGCACGAACCGGGTGCGTAAATTAGCCACACACGCCAAGCGCCAAAAAATGGAGGGCAGCGATTTCTCCTATGAAGATATGGGCAGCGGCGACGCTTTTGTAAAAGAATTCAGCACAAAACTGCTGGGGCAGGAAAAGATGGAGGGTTACGATTGTTATAAATTGGAATTAACCCGCAAGCCGGGCAGCAGTTCGGCCTATATTAAAATGATTTTGTGGGTCATCAAAAAAAACTATTATCCGGTAGTAATCGATTATTATAAAGATGATGATCCCGAGCTCCCGGCGAAACGTTTGTATATGAAAGACATTCGTACTATCCAGGGCGTTCCTACCGCCATGAAGATGGTGATGAAGAATTTACGTGATAATACAGAAACATCAATGGAAAATCTGAAAGTGGAATACAATATTCCCATTAATGACGCCATGTTTACCGAGCGGGGGATGAGACAATGAAAGCAAGAACAGGCATTTGGGGGGTGATTGTCCTGGGCGTGCTTTTCTTAGTGACGTCAAATGCGTTTGCGCAGGTGGTGGACATTTCCGGTTATTTCGAACCACAATATATGGGGCTGGAACTGCAGGGAAGCTGGATGCAGTTGCAGTCCAACAAGTTGCGTGTAGATTTAAATTCCGGTCTTACCGAGCATATCCGTTTTGCGGCTAACGTCAATTTTATCACCTATCACGGGCGCAAGGATTGGAACATTCTCGATTTCCTACCAAAGCGTGTCACGGCCGGGGTACCGGATGTTTTAACCGACGCGTTTACTTATCTGTACCGGGACAGCCTGTATCTGGATAACGCCTATCTGTTTATCCATTTTCCCTTAGCTGATGTAACCATCGGGCGGCAGCAAATTTCTCTGGGCACCGGTTACGCCTGGAACCCTACCGATCTGTTCAATACCAAAATGCTGACCGATCCCACGTATGAGCAGCCCGGGCACAATGCGCTGCGGGCGGATGTGCCTCTGGGCGGAGACGTTACCGTGACGCTCTTATTTCAGCCGGAGCGTACGCTAAAACGGTCCGGCGCTCTGCTCCGTTTAAAAGGACGGGCCGGTCATTTTGATTTTTCGTTACTGGCCGCCCAAAAGGATTGGACCTTTTCCGATTATCAGCCTCTGTATCAGTTTGGGGCGCCGGTGAGCGTACCGGAAAAACGGCAGATGCTGGGTGCAGATATGGCCGGAGAAGTGCTGGGGCTTGGCGTATGGGCCGAGGGCGCCTACAATATAATGGAGCGCAGTGCGGATTTTAATGAATGGCTGGTGGGAATGGATTACACCTGGCAAAACGGTTTTTACCTGATGGGGGAGTTTTATCATAACAGCCGACTGCCAAAAGACTATCGCCAGGTGACACTCAGCCATTGGCTGCAGTTTATTTCCGCTCAGATCAAAACCATTTCCAGAGATCAGCTCTATCTGTATGCCAGTTACCCACTGACGGATTTATTGACAATCAGTCTGTCTACGGTTTATAGTTTTTCGGATCAAAGCGCGGGGTTCATCCCCATGCTGCAATATAGTTTGTTTGAAAACCTGGATTTAACAGCCATTTCGCAATTTTATCTGGGACGGGAAGGTACCGCCTTTGCGGATAATCTCGGCAACGGCGGACTGGTGCGACTGCGTTATTATTTTTGATATAATGCCATCTACAGAAAATAATTTAAAAAATCAAATCAAATAATCAGAATAAAAGGACCACGATCATGCGAGAGAGACTGTTAGAAAGCTGGGGGCGTATTTCCGCCCGGCATCCATACCGGGTGCTGTTGGTTGTCTTTTTGCTCAGTGTGTTTTCCGTTTATCAGGCGGAACATTTGAAGCTGTCCATGCGATGGTCGGACCTGCTCCCTAAAACAGACCCCAAAGTCCAGGAATACGACCGAATTATCGAAGAATACAAAAGCGCTTCCAATTCCATTCTGGTGGTACAAGGGCCGGAAGCGGATATAAAGCAATTCGCCGAAACCGTGGCGCCCCGCATTGCCCAACTGAAAGAGTTTGTGGAGCGTGTGGATTATAAGATGGATATGGAGTTCCTAAAACAGCATGGATTGCTGCTGCTTAAAACAAAAGATTTGAAAAACAGCGTCGATCTTTTTAAAGACCTGCGCCTGCTCCCCTTGCTGACTGCTATTAATGACAATTTCGAAAAAACGTACACCGGGGACGAGCAAAGCCTTTCTACAAAAAAGAAAGAACAGGATGCCGTGCGCTATTTGAACGGGCTGGAATTCTGGCTCAAAACCATGGAACGCTACGCCCTGGAAGGACATCAAAACGACCCCGCACTGATTCAAAAAACCCTCGACCATTTTTTAATCGGCGATCCCTATTTTATTTCACAGGATAAACGGCTATTGATCCTGATCATCGAACCCACGTTTTCCGTGGTGGATTTGAATCCGGTCATCGCCTCGACGGACTCCATCCAGAAAATCATAGACCAGACGCTGGCCGACTTTCCGGATGTTATCGTAGGGCTCACCGGCACCATTCCGCTCTCCCGGGATGAAACCGTGTATTCCATGCGCGATATGAACACCACCTCGATTTTGGCACTTACGTTAATTTTACTGATTTTTATTCTGACCTTTCGTATGGTGGCCACACCTTTTCTGGCCATGATTAATCTGATTTTTGCCGTAATGATCGCCTCGGGCGCCATTGCCATGTTTATCGATCATTTAAATATTATGACCTCCATGTTTGCCGCTGTGTTAATGGGTCTGGGCATCGACTTTTCCATCCATGTATTGGTCCTGTATTATGAACTGCGTTCCAAGACCGGCAGTGCGGAAGAGGCCATGGCTCAGTCGCTGAAACGTTCCGGGCCGGGCATAATTACCGGCGGTTTAACCACGGCCGTTGCTTTTTTTACCCTGATGGTTTCCGATACCCGTGGCATCAAGGAAATGGGATTGGTGCTGGGCGTGGGCATCATTGCGGCGATGGTGACCACGTTCATTTTGTTGCCTGCTTTAATGGTTATTCGTGAAAAACTATGGGGCGGGCTGCGCAAACAGGCCTTTAAAACCCCGCATATTGAATTTAAATTTTTAGGGCAGATCGGGGCTTCCTTTGCTGCCCATCCCAAAAAAACCCTGACGGTTGGTCTGCTTTTAACCGCTTTGTTGCTTTACCAGGCGCTCAATGCAGAGTTTGATTATAACTATCTGAACATGGAACCCAAAGGCTTGCAATCGGTTGCCCTGCAGGATACGCTGATTAAATACATGAATATGAGTCCGGATATGGTGATGGTGTCGGTGCCGTCCGTGGAAAAAGCGCGCGCCATAGCGGAAAAAGCCAGAGAGGTTTCCACCGTGAGCATGGTGGAAACGATCAGCGATTACTTGCCTTCGCAAGAACAAATGCGCGAACGGCGGCCGTTTTTGGTTCGGATTCGGGAACAGCTAAAAAGAAACCGAACCTCCTCTTCCATTTCGGAGAAAGACTTTGCCGCCATCCTGGCGCAATTGGAACGGCTGGAAGCAAATATTTATGAATTAGGGCAAATGGCTTTCACCGGCGGCCAGGATAAGGTGGACGACAAATGCAAACAATTGGTGGGCGATCCGGAAGACACAACCAGTACGGATTATATCCTGCAATTGGTGGATCGTTTTAAAGAACAATCGAAAATAGCCAGAACGGGTTTATACCGCTTCCAGAAAGAATATTTTGTGCCGTTAAAACAGACCGTCTGGCGGATGGCCAACCCACAGGGTGTGACCTTGAAAGACCTGCCACCTACCATAAAGCGCCGCTATGTCAGCGATAAAGGCGATCAGTTCCTGGTGACCATTTATCCCACTAAAAAGGTATGGGATTTTGAATTCCTGAAACTGTTCACCGAGCAGATGAGCCGTGTGGACGAACACATCACCGGTATGCCGCCTATTTTTCTCTCCCTGGTGCATTACATTGGCAGGGACGGTATGCTAGCCACCAGTCTGGCAATTGTGGTCGTGTTCTTTTTATTATGGCTGGATTTCCGAAAAATTAAATGGGCGCTGATGGCCATGATACCGCTGGTATTGGGTTCCGTCTGGATGATTGGTTTGTTGAAGACCATCGGGATGAAATTGACTTTTGTCAACGTGGAAGCCATCCCAATGATTGTGGGGATTGGCATCGATGACGGCGTCCACTTGATGCATCGTTATCGCATCGAAGGCTGGAACAAGAGCCGTCTGGTGCTGCAAAGCACAGGCAAGGCGATACTGCTGACCACTTTAACCACCATGGCCGGATTCGGATCGTTGATGATCGCCGAATACCGCGGGTTTATCAGCCTGGGCGGTTTGCTGGTGATCGGATTGGCGGCCTGTTTTTTGACCACGGTGATCTTTTTACCGGCTCTGATCGGACTAAAAAACGGATCGGAAGAGTAAAAAAGTATTTCTATAAGGAATAAAGAATACATACGATGTGAAACCGGTAACAACCATCGTGGGTATTCCGAAGTTAAAAAATAAAGAAATATGATTAACAT
>CAZJNP010000251.1:0-4824 GCA_964547355.1 uncultured Calditrichaceae bacterium | reverse complement strand
TTTTTTCGGTAAAACGGGTGATGGTCAATTTCATGATTTCAATGCCTGTTGTTGTTTCTCTAAAAATACATGATTATTTAACACTCGGCAAATACATCAAACGGAATCGAAGATCAGCTCCAGGGTACGTATGCCCAGGCTGCCGGAGAGTAAGATCGTATCGCCGGATTGACGCAAAGTGCACGAAGGCGCGGTCTGAACCAAACGCCATCTGTTTTCCGGAAGAACCAGTCCGAAACCGTCCAGCTCTTCCGGCAACGCGAGCTGTAAAACCGCCTGCTTTCCGGTCTGTTCAAAGAAAGACAAAGTGATTCCCTTGCGCTGCAAGTACCAGCGTGTGTGCCCTGCCAGAGTGGCATTAAAGGCGTGTTTCGCTTTCATCTCGTTTAAAAACCACGGCCAGAATCCGGGCGCAGTTTCGTCCCGGTAAATATTATTGGTGTGCCAAAGGGCCGTCAGTACGCCGTTCACCCGCTGAATATTTTCCAGCAACTGCAGGACGTAGTTTTTATTCTTCTCTTCATCCTGCCCGTTGTCCGGCAGGGATTTTTCGAAAAAAGCAGTGGGAACGGCCACGGTGTGGAGCGGCCGGTGATTTAACGCGTCGAAGGTGGAGAACAGATGCGCGGTGCCGGCCCGGAATCCTCCCTGATGATTGTAAATCATACTGGCCTCATACTCCAGACCGATCTGTTCGGCGATGGTCCAGATCTGCGGAAACAGACAGCGCAGGTAATGGTGCCGCATTCCGGTTACTTTAGTACCGGCGAATTTTTCCAGGCGCGTTTTTTCTTTCCGGTAGCGCTTGGGATGGTCAAAGGCAAACCGGCTGGGATGCAGGGCAATTTCCTGTCCGGCGGATTTTAGCAGGCGAAATAATGCCCGGAAGCGGGCACTGTTTACCCGGTAGCGGAAATGGGTTTGTTCCGTGTATCGGGCGATGAAGAAGAAGGTGGCTTTCCAGTCGCCTGCGGTGTAATCATTCAGCAGGCGGTCGAAAATCCAGTACGCGCGATCGGCCTGCTCCATTTCCTGAGGCGTGGGTTTTTGGGTCAACCTCAAATAATAGGCGATCTTTAGCGCCGCCTTTTTCAGAGGATGATACGCCCGGACAAGGTCCACGTCGTGGGTAAGCGCCAGGCCAAAGGTTTCTCCCTTAGGGAAGACGGTTTTCTTTACCAGAGAGAGACCGCGCTTCCGGGCAAACTCCATTACAAAACGCTCAAAATAGCGAATCAAATGATCCACGACTGGAATTTGGTGCCGGAAGGTCGTGTGCAAGACGCTCTGCGGAAATGACGCGTCCGCCTGTTCCGGAGTGCGGAATTGGCTTTCTTCCAAACGGGTGAGATGATAAAAGACATTTGCCGTAATGTCAAAAGGAAAGACGGTTTCGTCAGCAAAAGAAACCGCGCCCAGAACGGGTAAAGATAAACCGGCAAAGTCAACTACGCGCCACTCCGGCTGTTGCCGGCCGAGCCTGGCTAAATCGCAATACGCCGGCAGATAAATGACCGAACCTTCCGCCGGGACTAATTTTTTTTCGGAGCCGTAGCAGACCAAGAGATCGGATTCTGTTAAACGGGTCGTCCAGTCAAAAAAAAATCCGATCTGGTGCAGAATATGTTCCAGGGCATAACGGACAGCCGGAGTAATTTCCGGAGTTTCCAGACAGTGGAGCTTCATCCCCGGTCTCCGTTTGCGCTGCGACTGGCCATGTAGAAGGAACGACGCAAAGCACCGGCCATTTTGACGAAGATGTTTTTTGTATAACGCACTCTGAAATAAAGTTCCAGATTTCCGCCGAAACTGCGCTTGAACTGGTCGAAGTCCGGGAGGTCGGCGCCAAGAAAATCAAAGATTTTCCCGCGGTACTCCGGCTGATGGAGCAGGTGAAAATAGAGCGGCTCGGTGTGCGTTTCCCGCCGCCCGTCAGGATGGATGCCAGCGAAGTATGTAAACACATGGCGATGATCGTGCAGAGCCAGAAGCCCGGCCACGGGTTTTCCCTCCCGATGGAGGTAAAAAAGTCTTCCCATTTGTCGTTCTAAAATAAGATGAAACAGCCGTTCCAATTGCGCTGCCGGGACCGGCGGTTTTGTTCCGTGGAAGCGGTAACTTTCCGCGATAAATTCTGTAAGTATTTTGGCGTCCGCGCCGGGAGCGATTTTTTCCTTTTGAAGTTGGTATGATTTTAATTTACGGCGCAAAGCCTGACTGAAATGCGCCTGAACTTCTGCCGGATCCGTAATTTTGAATCGGTAAGTGTACTGGGGCTGGACTTCAAAATCTTCCCAGAGGAACGGCCTTAGGTCTTTGACCAGCGGCGAAAAGGAGATGTCCATAAAGAGGAGGCGGGACTTCAGGTAGCTGGCCGTCAGGGAGGCCAACCGGGCTTCGTCCGCAAGCCGGGTGGAGAGCTTTTGAGCTTCCGGTTGCCTCAGCACCAGTCCCTGGTAAGGTGTAACCGGCGCCTGAGACAGCCACCATTTCCCGGCTACCGTGCGCGGCCAGAAGAGCATTCCGGCGGCTATTTGATCTTTCTTAAAAACTGCAAGAATCTTGAACGATCGGCCAAACACGGACTGCACAATTCCCGCCCACTGCGTGGTGTGAAACAATGTGCCGTTTTTGGATCGGGAAACGAAGTCGTCCCACAACGCGTATTCCGACTCTGTCAGAAGTGTTATTCGGTATTCTGCCGCATTTGTACTCATGAAACTTCCGCCCGGTGATGGTAGTATTGGCCATATTCTGTCTGATGCATTTCAAAAATAATGTAGGATCCTTTTGCCATAAAGTCAAAGTCCGACCGTTGGAGTTTTTCCGATTTTACTTACATTTTTTCTTCCTATACCGGAGAAGGACGAAAAGAAAACAATTAAAAATCCAGATCAAAACTTTGCCCGAATTTTGGGATCACCACGTCCCAGTGTAGAAGGTTGCGTATTTTTTCGGCCAGCGCTTCGGATGCATCAGGTTCACCATGCACCAGAAAAGTCTTGCGGGGCTTTTTATTGAATGCGGTAAGCCAGGCCAGAATTTCTTCGTAATCTCCGTGACCGGAAAAACCGGAGATGCTTTCGATTTTCGCCCGTATGGGAACCTGCCTTCCGTGGATTTTAACCGAAGGTTTCCCGTCTAAAATGGTGCGCCCTCTGGTGCCCTGGGCCTGGTACCCGATGAATAAGACCGTGTGCTGCTTTTCGGGCAGACGATAGGCGAGATGGTGCAAAATTCTGCCGCCGGTCACCATGCCGCTGGCGGAAATAATGATGGCCTTTTCCGGAATGTTGTTAATCGCTTTGGATTCTTCCCGCGTCTTACAGATATGCAGCTTTTGGGGAAAGAAAATGCGTTTTCCCTCCAGGTGGTACTTTCTTGCGGTCAGATTCAGATCGTTAATTCGATTTTCGAATACCTTAGTGGCCGCGATCGCCATAGGTGAATCCATATAAATCGGTAAACTGGGGATACGTTTTTGTTCTTCCATTTCACGTATGGCATACAGCAAAGTTTGCGTTCTCCCCACAGAAAAGGACGGTATGATCAGCACGCCGCGTCTGCGTACACTTTCATTAATGATACGTTCCAGCTCCTGGTAAGGTTGATGGTCCTCATGTAGCCGGTTGCCGTAGGTTGACTCCAGAATCAGATAATCCACATTATAAACCTGGACCGGCTCGCGTAGTACCGGGCGGTCGGGCCGTCCAAAATCGCCGCTGAACAGAATTTTTTTGCTTTCTTTGCCCTGCTCGCGTTTAATATCCACATAAGCCGAACCCAGAATATGACCGGCGTCTTTAAATTTTACCCGTACATTTTCTGCGATGTACAGATTTTCTCCGTAATGCAGCGGCCGGAAGAATTTTAATGCATGTTCCGCATCGTCTGTTGTGTACAAGGGCTTGGCCGGTTTGTGTTTGGAGAATCCCCGTTTGTTTGCCCAGTAGGCGTCTTCTTCCTGCAGATGGGCGCTGTCTCGCAGCATGATTTCCGCCAGGCCCCTGGTGGCGTGGGTACAATGAACCGCCCCGGAAAAACCATCTTTGCACAATCTGGGCAGATATCCGATATGATCAATATGGGCATGGGTTAAGAACACCCGGTCAATATCTCTGGGAGGGATGGGAAACGGTTCCCAGTTGCGCAGGCGGTTTTCCTTTAAACCCTGAAACAGTCCGCAATCGATCAGATGCTTTTTGCCGTCAATTTCCAGCAGGAAACGCGATCCAGTCACGGTTCCCACCGCGCCCATAAAAGTAAGCCTGGCCATGAAAGTCTCCAGATTAATGTGATTTTAGTTTGACACGCATCCACACACAAGGGATGAACGTCCTGTTGCTGGACTCAAGATAAGAATTTTATCTATTCAAAACGAAATAAAAGGCGCAGGTTTTAAAAATTTCATTAGATATAAACGTTTTACTCCCGTTGTTCTTTTCAAATATCCCTGACGGGATATCCATTTTTGGGGGGAGGGCACTATCTCGCCAATGAATTAACGGGTTAATTTCAGAAATCCCTGCCGGAATTTTTTCCAGCGAGAATCTTAATTGATCCGCCCTAAATACCGGATAAAAACATCCCGGCGGGATGCCCGATTACAGCCCATCGTTTCAACGATGGGTTACAACGACCACCCCACGATCGCCCGCCCCGTCAGAGACGGCTGAGATTAATCCCAAACAAAGCGTTCATCGTAAGGTATTTTATATTTTTTCAAGAATCCCCGATATTCTTCCTGAAACGTCTTTACCCGATGGTGCGCTTTTTGGTTTGTAATATATTGTTTTACTCTTTCCAGGTAATTATAACTAACAC
>CAZJNP010000250.1:0-4832 GCA_964547355.1 uncultured Calditrichaceae bacterium | reverse complement strand
GATTGGTACCGGACATCGAAGACGGTTACGGCGTGGCTTTCCGTGATTTTAATAACGATCGTCTGCCGGATATTTATCTGGTCTGCTTTCGCAATCTTAACCGCCTGCTCATTAATAACGGCGGTATTGTACCGTTTATCGACCGGACGATTTATTCCGGTCTGGGTGGAAATTTAATGCCCAGAGGCAAAGTGAATCTTGAATTGGGTGCTTCGGCCGCCGATTATGACAACGACGGAATGCCGGATATTTTCATTGCCGGCTGGGGAAAAGCGCATGCCCTGTTTCACAACGGCGGAGACCTGCGTTTTACGGATGTGACGGCGCATCTGAATTTGCATGGGATTGTGGACGCCAATCAGGGCCTGTGGCTGGACGCGGACAACGACGGGTACCTGGATTTGTACATCACCGACGAGCACCACAGCAATCGTTTCCTGCGCAACCAGGGCAATGGTTATTTTGAAGAACAAATTTGGAATGTGGAATTCCTTGATTCGGCGGTTAGCCAGGGCGCCTGCGTGTCGGATTTTGATCTGGACGGCGATCCCGATTTGTACGTCTGCAACTGGTTTTCTCCGGATTATCTGCTGATTAACGACGGGCACGGTATGTTTACGCGTTCCCGTTTGCCGCTGCCCACCTTAACGCAGGCCGTTTCCACCAATTCGGCTGCATCCGCAGACGTGGACAACGACGGCGATCCCGATTTACTAGTGGCCGGACATGACGGACGGGTGTATTTCTACCGCAATGAAAGTAGCGCCGGTCGGTTGAAATTTACGGAAATAAGCGAAGTCCCGTTCGCCCATATCGGCCAGAGCGTATACGGAATCGTAACCGCCGATTTCAATCAGGACGGCTGGTTGGATGTGTTTCTGAGCGTAAAAGGGGAAAACCGCCTCTATCTGGGCCGGCGGGGCGGACGGTTTGATCCGCAGTACGATACGGACGGCCATACCAGTTACAGCACAGGCAGCGCCGTTGCAGACTTTGACCGCGACGGAGACCCGGATTTGTTCGTCTCCAATAAAAATGCCCTCAGTCAGGTCTATTTAAATCCCGTAAATAATAACCATTTTTTGTGGCTGTCTTTGCGCGGGGTGCGCAGTAACCGGGATGCGGCAGGGAGTAAAGTGTTTCTGTACGCCATTCAGGATTCCAGTCAAATGTTGTTCGGGTTTCGGGAAGTCCAATTGGCCGCCGGTTATCTCTCCAGCCGCACGCCGGCCGTGCATTTCGGTACCGGTTCCGAGAAGCAATTTAAAGCCCGCATTATTTTTCCCTCCGGCCGTGTGGTGGAAACCGGAGTGCTGGAACCAGGCCGTCGTTACGAAATCAGTGAATATGGACTTTTCCTTACCCGGGTGTACGCCTCGTATTATTTTGTGAAATCCTATCTGGTGCAGCCCGGATTCTGGGTGAATTTATTTTTGGTGCTCTTACTGCTGACGCTGGTGATTTCATTTGTTAAAACAGGACTCAAACGCTACCAGTGGTCCAACCGCGAGGTGGCCACTGTTTTGGTGTCCTGGGCGGTTTTGCTGGTGCTTTTATTTATGGCGTTGCGCAGTCTGGAAATGGCGCGCATACTTCTTTATGGCAATGTCTTTACTTTATTGAGCGCGGTACCGGCTGCGTTTTATTCGGAACGCCGTTTACAGCAGCGCCGCCGGCATCGCCGTTACCGGCAGGCCCTGCAAAAGCTCAGCGCTAAAATGATTACCATCCATGACGATGCGCAGTTGTTCTCGGAACTGATTGCCGCCATTCACAGCCACGAAGAAATCCGCAGGGTAGTCTTTTTGATTTACGACGAACAGAAAAAATCCTTACGGCCCTTCCCAAAAACCGACGGTACAAATACGTTCCCGTTAAATACCGAACAAATCGGAATTTTGATTCGCTCTGGTTTGATCGATCGGAAACAGGACACCCTGTTTCAAACCCTGTTCCGAAGCCTTCAGGTAAACGTTCTTTTGCCCATCAGGCAGGATGACATCCTGTTAGGCGTGTTGGCGCTGCAAATGGATCATCCCACTGCGGCCGTTAACCGGGAAGATTTACTGTCCTTGATTCCCATCGGCAATCAACTGGCCATTGCTCTGGAGAACAACCGTTTTATCCGCGAACATGAAAAACTGGTGCAGGAACTGACCGAAGCCAAAATTCGTCAGGAATATCTGAAGCAACTGGAAGAAACCAACCGCCAGCTGGATCAAAAAAATACGGAACTGACACGCCTGTTCAAAGAATTGCAGGAAAAGGAAACCCAGTTGATCCAATCGGAGAAAATGGCTTCGCTCGGTCATCTGGTAGCGGGTATTTCACACGAGCTAAACAATCCTATCAGTTTTATTTACGCCAATACCCGTGCACTGGAAGAGTACATAGAGGAATTGCGCAGCCTGTGGCAGGATGTGGGCGACCAGGCTTCGCAGCGCTGGCAAAAACGGTTTGATGAAATTTTATCGGATATTCAGTCCATCATCCAGGATAATATCGCCGGAAGTCAGAGTGTAAAGGAACTGGTGCTTAATCTGAAGAATTTTTCCAGGCTGGATCAGGCGCAGTGGAAAGAGGTTCATCTGGTGGAAGGACTGGAAACCAGTCTAAAAATTCTGAAACCGCAAATTTCCGAACAAATAGAAATCATTCGCAAGTTTGAAGCCGATCCGCAGGTGTATTGCAATCCCGGACAAATGAATCAGGTTTTCGTCAATTTGTTATCAAACGCCTTACAGGCCATGGACGGCGCGGGACAGTTAACTCTGCAAACACGCACAAGCGGTGAAATGCTGGAGATTCGCATCAGCGACACAGGCAAAGGGATTCCCAGGGAACTTCTCTCAAAAATTTTTGATCCTTTTTTTACCACCAAAGAGGTCAGCCAGGGCACCGGATTGGGATTAAGCATTACCTATTCCATCATTAAAAAACACCGGGGAGAAATTAAAGTGGAAAGCGCACCAAACAGGGGTACCACTTTTATTGTAACACTTCCCATCAATCAAACAAAAACCAACGCATAGGACGGGTTATGGCGCCATTAACTTTGCTTATCGTGGATGATCAAAAAGAGATTCTGAACGCTTTGCAGCGGATGTTTCGCAAGGAATACCGCGCGCTGATCGCCGAGAGCGGAAAGCAGGCTTTAAAGCTGATGAAGGAATATGAAGTGGCCGTGATTCTTTGTGATCAGCGCATGCCTGAGATGGACGGCGTAACTTTTCTGAGTGAAGCGAAAAAGATTCAACCGGATGCGGTGCGTCTGATGATTACCGGTTATGCGGATATCGAAGCCACGATTGCCGCAGTGAATCGGGCTGGTATTCATCAGTACATTTCCAAACCTTTCGAACCGGAAGAACTCAAACAGATCGTCAAGAATGCGGCTGAAAAATATTTGTTGGTGAAAAAAAATCAACAACTGCAGGAAGAGCTGCGCCGCGCCAATCAGCAACTGACCATCGAGAAAGAATCTCTTCAGCAGCAGGTGGAAAAACAGTTGGATTTGGGCAATTTAATCGGCCACAGCCCGAAAATGCTGGAGGTGTTTAAACTGGTGCAAAAGGTGGTCAACACGCCGACCACGGTGCTTTTATTGGGTGAAACCGGCACGGGCAAGGAATTATTAGCGCGTATTATTCATTATAACAGCAACCGCAAGGATCATCTCTTCGTGGCGCAGAACTGCGGCGCTATCCCAGATACGCTGCTGCAAAGTGAATTGTTCGGCCATGTGAAGGGCGCATTCACCGGTGCCATTTCGGATAAGAAGGGGCTGTTTGAATTGGCCGATAAGGGCACCATTTTCCTGGACGAAATCGGAGATACATCCCCTGCCTTCCAGCTTGGTCTGCTGCGCGTGCTGCAGGAAGGCGAAGTAAAGCCGGTGGGATCGAATGAAACACGGAAAGTGGATGTGCGCGTCATCGCCGCCACGAACCATGATCTGGAAAAGGATGTGCGCGAGGGGAACTTCCGGGAAGACCTTTATTACCGGCTAAGTGTCTTTCCGATTGTTCTGCCGCCCCTCAGCCAGCGCCGCGAGGACATTCTGGATTTGGTGGATTTTTTTATTAAAAAATACGCGCAAAGAATTCAAAAACCCATCCGGGGTATCGCCCCCGAAACTTTGCAAAGACTGGTGCAGGCGGATTTTCCCGGCAACATCCGTGAGCTGGAAAATGAAATTGAGCGCATGGTCACCCTGGCTGAGCCTGGTGAAATGATTGACGATCGGGTTTTGTCTCCGAGATTTTTGCGGGCGCCGGCGGACCCGTCTTTTATCCCGGACGGTATGAACCTGAAACAGGCCGTAGAACAACTGGAAAAAAATATGATTAGGCGCGCACTGGAAGAAACCGGAGGGAATATTTTAAAATCCGCTGCCCAGTTGGGCGTCAGCCGGGTCGGACTGCACAAAATGCTAAAGCGCCACGGTATCGAAACCAAGGAGTTTAAATTAAAAGGAGCAATAAAATGATTCGCGTACAAGTGCCGGGATATAAACAATTGAACTTGAAATATCTGGTGATGGATTACAACGGAACGCTGGCTATCGACGGGAAGTTAATCGCAAGGGTGGACGAATGGTTCCGGCGTTTGAGCGATCAACTGGAATTGCATGTGTTAACGGCGGACACGTTCGGATTGGTGCGGGAGCAAATGTCCCACCTGCCCTGTACGATTACGGTTCTGAGCGGCGGCAATCAGTCCGAACAAAAAGCGGCATATGTGGAAAAACTGGGCGGCTCGCAAACAGCAACCATCGGCAATGGCCGCAACGATCGGTTGATGCTGCAAACCTCCGCCCTGGGTATTGCCAC